>JAEURL010000011.1 GCA_016789165.1 Anaerolineales bacterium
GAGAGGGGCAATGTACCGCAAGATTCTGTTTGTTTGTTTGGTGGTCACCGGGGTGATCCTGCTGGCGTCCTGTGCGCAGACGCCGGCCACCCCCACCACCGTCGAGGTCACCCGCATCGTGACGCAAGAAGTCCCGGTGGAAGTGACCAAGATCGTCGAGGTGAAACCCGCGGGGGGGATCCCCTACGAAGATCTATGGAAGGGCTCCGGGCACAACGATGTGGCCGGCGAACCGTTCCGCCATTGGGATGACGCCACCGCCAACCCGGATGGCGTGCCCACTTCGTGCGCCAAGTGCCACAGCTCAGCCGGCTACCTGGACTTCCTGGGCGCCGACGGCTCCGAAGCCGGCAAGGTTGATAAACCCGTGCCGGCTGCTGAGGCTCAGGGCATCGTCTGCACGGCCTGCCATGATCCGGCCGCCAGCAGCATGACCAGCGTGGCCTTCCCTGGCAAAAACGAAGATGGCGAGGCCATCGTCGTATCCGGCCTGGGCGACGCCGCCCGCTGTATGCAGTGCCACCAGGGCCGCGAGTCCAAGGCCTCCGTGGACGGCCAGATCGAGCGCTTCGCGGTGACCGATGTGGACGCCGTGGTCGCCCCGATCAAGGACCAGAACGGCAACGAGGTCAAGTTCGGCTTCCGCAACGTGCACTACTTCGCCGCCGCGGCCACCCTGTACGGCACCCAGGTCAAGGGCGGCTACGAGTACGACGGCAAGGCCTACGACTATAAGCACGACCATGTCGCCGGCTACGACACCTGCATCGGCTGCCACGACCCGCACTCGCTGAAGGTCAAGGTGGACGAATGCGCGGTCTGCCATGGCGACGGCGTCAAGGCCGAGGGCGGCCTGCAAACCATCCGCGAGCCCGAGGCGTCCTTCGCCGATTACGACGGCGACGGCAACATCGAAGAAGGCATGGCCTTCGAGATCCAGGGCCTGCAGGAAATCCTGCTGGCTCAGATCCAGACCTACGCGACCGAGAAGGCCGGCGCCGAGATCAAGTACGACGGTGCCACCTATCCGTACTTCATGGGCGCCGACGGCAAGGCCTATCCGAACTGGACGGCCCGCCTGTTGAAGGCCGCCTACAACTACCAGGTCTCCATCAAGGACCCGGGCGCCTTCGCGCACGGCAACAAGTACATCGTCCAGCTGCTGTACGACTCGATCGAAGACCTGGGCGGTGACGTGAGCAAGCTGGCCCGCGAGGATGCCGGGCACTTCGCCGGCGACTCGATGGCCTTCCGCGACTGGGACGGCGAGGGCGAGGTTCCGTATCGCTGCGCCAAGTGCCACAGCGCCACCGGCCTGCCCGAGTTCCTCAAGAACGGCGGCAGCGTGGTCTTCTCGGCCTCCGGCACCACCCTGACGGCCGGCGTGGGCGCGCAGAAGCCCAGCAATGGCTTCGCCTGCTCCACCTGCCACAACGAGGCCGATTGGCCGAACCGCTACGCGGTGACCAGCGTGCCGTTCCCGTCCGGCAAGACGCTGACCTTCAGCGTCAAGGCCGCCGACGGCACGACGCCGCCGAACGACTCCAACCTGTGCATCGAGTGCCACCAGGGCCGCGAGTCCACCAACAGCGTCAACGCCGCGCTGCGCGGCAAGGACGAGGCGGCGATCGACAAGGCGATCAGCTTCAAGAACATCCACTACTTCGCGGCCGGCGCCACCCTGTTCGGCAGCGATGCGGCGGGCATCTACCAGTACGCGGGCAAGGAATACGTCGGGCGCAACACGCACGGCGAGGGCGGCCTGGCCGGCCCGAACGAGTGCGTGCAGTGCCACGCCACCCACGAGCTGGGCGTGAAGCTGGACACCTGCGAGACCTGCCACAAGAGCGTCAAGAGCGAAGCCGACCTGCTCAACATCCGCGTCTCCGAAACCGACTATGACGGCGACGGCGACGTGACGGAAGGCATTGCGGCTGAGTTCACCGAGTTCCAGGTGCGGCTGTACGCGGCCATCCAGGCCAAGGCCGTGGCCAACGGCGCGGGCATCGTCTACAACCCGAATGCCAACCCGTACTGGTTCTTGGACAAGGACGGCGACGGCAAGACGGACAAGAACGACCAGGGCGGTAATATCAACTACAACGGCAACTGGTCGCCGGAGCTCCTCAAGGCCGCGTACAACTATCAGTACTCGGTCAAGGATCCGGGTGCCTTCGCGCACAATCCCAAGTACGTCCTGCAGGCGCTGTACGACAGCATCGAGGCGCTGGGTGGTGATCTGTCGGGCCTGACCCGGCCGTAAGCCTCTCACCCCTCTAGCTCGGGGCGGGACATCAACAACCCGCCTCGAGGCCTGAACCTCAGGAGCCGGACAGACCACCGTCCGGCTCCTTTCTTATCCTGGCCGCCCATAACTGGCGCCGGCCGGCCCGCCCCTGCCCGTTCGGAAGAAATTCGCTATGATCGGGGCTGTGGAGGGAACCAGGCGGCCGCCCCCCGCGGCCGGCCGGCCCTTCCGCCGCGCCGCCTTCTCCCGGCGCGCCCAACCTGGCCGGAGGCCCATCGATGACTGACACCGATCACGCCGCTTTCATCCGTCTCACCTACCAACTGGCGGCCGAAGCCGCCGGCCGGGGCGACGACCCCTTCGGCGCCCTGTTGGTGGTGGAGGGCCGGGTGGTATTGAGCGCCGCCAACACCATCCACACCGAACATGACCTGACCCGGCACGCCGAAATGAACCTGGTGAGCCTGGCAGCCCGGACCCTGCCGGCCGAAGCGCTGGCGCGCAGCACGCTGTACACCAGCACGGAACCATGCGTGATGTGCACAGGCGCCGTCTTCTGGGCCGGCATCCCGCGCGTGGTGTTTGGGTGCTCGGCGCCGGCCGTGGCCCAGGTCTATGGGGCCACCTGGGCCGTGGCCTGCCGCGAAACGTTCGGGCGCCTGCGCAGCAGCGTGGAGGTGGTGGGGCCGGTGCTGGAAGCCGAGGGCCTGCCGCTTCATCGGGCAGCCGGTGATTAAAGAAGACCTCCTCCCTGCTGTCGGAGCCAGAGAGGAGGCGAGGGAGTGCAGGCGTTCGGTCAGGCCCCCGAACGCCTGCGAGGGAGAGTAGATTTCAAGGGGTTTGGGGCCACCTGAAATCTGGTGCTACTATAGGCCACCTGGCGGGCCTTGTCTGTCGGGAAACCTTGACTCTTTGGGGAGGGAAAACTTGACACTCGCCGATTTCCCCTGGCCGGCCGCCCTCCGGCGTGAAGGCGCCATAAAAAACTCCCGCTTCGCGACTGATCGGCTATGAACACTTGGCAGACTTTCTTCGATCATTACGCCCCGGTCTACCTGCAGGAAGTTTTTACCCATAACACGGCCGCCGAGATCGATTTCCTGATCGAGGCGCTGCCGCTGCCCCCTGGCGCCGCCGTCCTGGACCTGGGCTGCGGCGTCGGCCGACACACCATTGCCCTGGCGCAGCGCGGTTACCGGCTGACCGGCGTGGACCTCTCGGCTGGCATGCTGGCCGAGGCCCAGCGGGCGGCCCAGGCCGCGGACGTCGCCGTCACCTGGCTCCAGGCCGACGCCAGCCTGCCCACGGCCGCCTTTCTGGAAAGGCTCGGGCCGGCCGCACCCTTTGACGCCGTGCTGTGCCTGTGCGAGGGCGCCTTTGGCCTGATCGGCCCCGGCGAGGACCCCGAGGCGCACGATCTGGCCATCCTGCGCAACGTGGCGGCGGCCCTGAAGCCGGGCGGGCCTTTCCTGCTGACCGCCCTCAACGGCCTGCGCCTGATCCGCCTGTACACCCAGGCCGATGTGGAGGCCGGCCGCTTCGACCCCTGGACTCTGACCGAGACCCATCCGATGGAATACGACACGCCGGCGGGCCGGCAGACGGTGACAGTGCGCGAGAAAGGGCATCTGCCGCAGGAGCTGGCGCGGCTGTGCGCGGCGGCCGGTTTGGAGGTGGCGCACGTCTGGGGCGGCACGGCCGGCCGCTGGGGCCGCCGGCCCGTGGAGCTGGACGAGATCGAACTGATGATCCTGGCCCGCCGCCGATGACCCACCCAGCCATCACGTGCCCCTGGTGCGGCACCCATTACGCCAGCTTTCAGTCCAATTGCCGGAACTGCGGCGGCCCCCTGCCCGCGCCCGAGGCGGCCGGCCCGACGCCAGCCGGCCGCCCCGCCGAACCGCCGCCGGCCCCGCGCCCCATTCCGGACAGCTACGCGCGGCGGCTGATGCTGGCCGACGGCTGGTCCGTGGCGGCCGGCGTCTTCACCCTGCTGGGCGCGATCTTCACCGGGCTGGGCGGCGCACTGACCGTGGCCCTGATCACGGCCTTCGTGGGCTTGCCCTTCCTGGGCATGGGGCTGGTCTTCCTGGGGCTGGGCGGTGCGGGCCTGGCCTGGCGCTATCGCCTCGCCCGCCGGACGGTGGAGGTGCTGCGCCACGGCACGGCGGTGCTGGGCGAGATCACCCAGGTGGAGGCCAACTACAGCGTGCGCGTCAACGGCCAGCACCCTTGGCTCATCGGCTTCCACTTCCCGGTCGTCGGCCGCACCTTCACGGGCCAAGTCGTCACGCTTAACCCGCCCGGGCCGCAGTTGCAGCCCGGCCAGCCGGCCTGGGTGCTCTATCTGCCGGCCGCGCCCGAACACAACGCCCTATTCCCCCACCCTTGATATGGCTCACCACTTCCTCTACCTCATCCGCCACGGCCAGCAGGCCACGCCCCATCAGGTGCCGGATGTGCTCGGCAACGGCCTGACGCCAGCCGGCCGGCAACAGGCCCGCCGCCTGGCCCGCCGGCTGGGCGCAGCGCTGGCCGAAGTCCCGCGCCCCATCATCCACCACAGCACCATGCGCCGCGCGGCCGAGACCGCGGCCTTCATCGCCGAGCGCCTGCCGGCGGCGCCGGTGCGCCCGACGCGCACTTTGTGGGAGATCCCGGCCGTCAGCGTCCCGCCGGCCTTCGCGCACTGGTTCGACCGCTATTCGCCCGAACAAGTGGCCGCCGGCCAGGCGCGCATGGAAAGCGCCTTCGCGCGCTTCTTCCGGCCGGCCCGCGGCCGGGACCGGCACAGCCTGTTGGTCTGCCACGGCAACGTCATCCGCTACCTGGTCACGCGCGCCCTGGCCCTGCCGGCCGACGCCTGGCTGAGCATGGACACGCTGAACAGCGGCCTGACGGAGATCGTCATCGAGGCCGACGGCCGGGTGCGGCTGATCAACTACAACGACGTGGGCCACCTGCCGGCCCGGCTGCGGACCTTTATCTAGCGGAGGCGCGATGCTGAGTGACGATCTGCAAGCCGCGCTGGCCGGCCGCACCGGGCTGGCCGGCGTCTACTTCGAGGACCTGGCCGATGGCGAGACCCTGGCCCTCCACGCCGACGAGCCTTTTCCGGGCGCCAGCGTCATCAAGGTGCCGCTGCTGGTGGAGATCATGCGCCGGGCCGCCGCCGGCGAGCTGGACCTGGCGCAGACCCTGCACTTCCCGCTGAACGAAGACCGCTTCCGCGAGACGGACAGCTCGGGCATCCTCACCCACCTCACCTCGCCGGTGACGCTCTCGCTCCGCGACCTGTGCCTGCTGATGATCATCGAGAGCGACAACGTGGCCACCAACGCGCTGTACGACCTGGCGCCGGACGCCAACCAGACGCTGGCCGGCCTCGGCCTGACCCGGACACGCCTGACCCACCCCATCCGCGACTTCCCGCGTCTGCGCGCCGACGACGCCAACCCGGTCACGGCCCGCGAGATCGGCGCGCTGTACAGGGACATCTACCACAGCCGCCTGCCCAACAGCGCCCTGATGCTGGAGATCCTCACGGAACAGCACGCCGCCTCGCTGATGCCGGCCCTGCTGCTGGACGACGAGACCCTGGTCTTCGCCCACAAGACCGGCAGCGTCAAGGGCGTGCTGCATGACACCGGCCTGATCCTGGGACCGGGTTGGGCGGCGGTGCTGTGCCTGCTGAGCAAGCGCAACCCGGCGCGGGTGCCGGCCGGCCAGGCGCTGGCCGAGGCCGCCCGGTTGGTGGTGGAATACCTGCGCGCCAAGCACAGCCCGCCCCGCGCCGCTTGACGGCCGGGCCAATCACGGCGATAGTCCGGGACCAACGCCGATCGCCAACTAAACGCGCCGGCCGGGTGGACGCCGGGCGGCCCAGCCCGCCGCCGACCCAGCGCGGCACCTAAACTGGAGAACCCCATGGCCCCGGTCGTCCTCTTCATGCTCGACGGCGTCCGCCCGGACGCCCTGCTGGCTGCCGCCTGCCCCAATCTGACCGCCGTCCGCGCGCGCGGGGCGAGCACGCTGGCGGCCACCAGCGTGATGCCGTGCATTACGCTGCCGTGCCACACGTCCATCTTTCACAGCGTCCCGCCCAGCCGGCACGGCATCCTGCAAAACGCCTGGACGCCGATGGCGCGGCCGGTGCCCGGCTTGATCGAGGTCATCCGCGCCGCCGGCCGGCGCGCCGCCGTCTTCTTCAACTGGGAACCGCTGCGCGACCTGAGCCGGCCCGGCAGCCTGAGCCACGCCTTCTTCGCCGACGTGCAGCAAGAACCGGCCGGCGACGACCTGATCGCGGCCGAGGTCCTGCGCTTCCTGGCCCGCGACCAGGCCGATTTCCTGTTCGTCTACTTCGGCACGGTGGACACGGCCGGCCACGACCACGGCTGGATGGCGCCCGGCTACCTGCGGCAGCTCGAGCGCGTAGACGCGGCCTTCGGCCGGGTGCTGAACGCGCTGCCGGCCGAGACCCGCCTGCTGATCCAGGCCGACCACGGCGGCCATGACCGCAACCACGGCGAAGATGTCCCCGAGGACATGACCATCCCCTGGATCGTGGCCGGACCCGGCATCCGGGCCGGCCACACGATCCAGGCGCCAATCAACCTGATCGATAGCGCGCCGACCCTGGCGCGCCTGCTGGGCCTGACGCCGCCGCCGGCCTGGGAAGGACGCTGCCCGGCCGAGATCTTCACGGACCCTGCCGCGTGACCGGGCCGCAGGCGGCCGCGGATCACACGCCGGCCGCGGCGCGGCGTGTGATCTGGCGGGTGCTGGCGCCCATCGGTCTGGGCACCGCGCTCTCGCTGCTGGGCGATACGGCCATGTACGCGGTGCTGCCCACCCACACCGCGGCGCTGGGGGTGACGGTGGCCAGCGTGGGCGTGCTGCTCAGCGCCAACCGCTGGATCCGGCTAGCGCTCAACAATGTGGCCGGCAGCGCTTACGACCGCTGGCCGCGCCGGCGCCTGTTCGTGCCGGCGCTGCTGCTCGGCGCCCTGTCCACGGCCTTGTATGCCTTCACCCAGGGGTTCTGGCCGCTGCTGATCGGGCGGCTGCTGTGGGGCGCGGCCTGGTCCGGCATCTGGGTTGGCGGCAACACCATCATCCTGGACGTGGCCACGGACCGCGAGCGCGGCCGCTGGGCCGGCCTGTATCAGCTTTCCTTCTACCTGGGCGGCGCGCTGGGTTTCCCTATCGGCGGGCTGCTCACGG
>JAEURL010000038.1 GCA_016789165.1 Anaerolineales bacterium
GGAGGGCTGAGCGGGCGGCTCAGCCGTTAACCGATTGGCAGCTGGTTGGCTAGCTGACGCCGGCGCACGCTCCAGCGGCGCAATCGGCTGGCGTGGCCGCGGGGGTAGGCCTCCGCTCCAGGCCGCGTGGACAACCCGGGCGTCCCCATCGCCGGCCGGCGCCATCAGAGAGCCCAGTGGGCCAACCGATAACCCAATAAGGACTATACTCATCGCAAGCGCTGGATACTCAGAAATGCTATGACCCCCAAAAGTAAACTGGCCCGCACCAAAAAGACCTCGCCGAAACGCCCATTGCCCGCGCCAGACCGGCCCTCGAGCGCGGCTGACGCCGCCAAACCGGAACTGCGTGCGGAGGCGCTCCCGGAGCCGCGCTTCCCGATCGTGGGCATCGGCGCGTCAGCCGGCGGGCTGGCGGCCTTTGAAGCTTTCTTCTCGGCCATGCCCGCCGACGCAGAGAGCAGCATGGCCTTCGTCCTGGTCCAGCACCTTTCGCCAGATCACAAGAGCATCCTCACCGACCTGGTCAAGCGGTACACGCGCATGCGGGTCTTTGAAGTCGCGGATGGCATGAAGGTCGAGCCGAACTGCGCCTACATCATCCCGCCCAATCGCGACATGGCCTTCATCAACGGCACGCTGCAATTGCTGGAGCCGACCGCGCCGCGCGGGATGCGCCTGCCGATCGACTTTTTCTTCCGCTCCCTGGCCCAGGACCAGCGCGAACGCGCGATCTGCATCGTGCTCTCCGGCACGGGCAGCGATGGAACGCTGGGGGTGCGGGCGGTCAAGGGCGAGGGGGGGATGGCGATGGCGCAGACCCCCGAGTCGACCGAGTACGACGGGATGCCGCGCAGCGCCATCGCCACCGGCCTGGTGGACTACGTGCTGCCGCCGGCCGAGATGCCGGCCCAGCTCATCGCCTACGTTACGCACATCTTCGGCCGGCGCCGGCGCCCAGCGGTCGCGCCCGCGGCCCGGGCCGAGGACACGCTGAAGAAGATTTGCGTCCTGCTGCGCGCGCAAACCGGCCACGATTTCTCGCAGTACAAGGAGAACACCCTCGTCCGCCGGGTCGAACGCCGGATGGCCCTGCACCAGATCGAGCGCGCCGACGAGTACCTGCAGTTCCTGCACAAGAACCCGCCGGAAGTAACGGCGCTGTTCCGCGACCTGTTGATCGGCGTCACGAGCTTCTTCCGGGACCCGGAAGCCTTTGCCGTGCTGCAGAACCAGGTGATCCCGCGCCTGTTCGCCGACGCGTCAGCCAGCAGGATCGTGCGGGTGTGGGTGTGCGGCTGCTCGACCGGCGAGGAGGCCTATTCGCTCGCCATCCTGATCCAGGAGCACCTGAGCACGCTCAAACAAGCTGTCAAGGTGCAGGTCTTCGCCACCGATGTGGACGAGCGGGCCATCGAACAGGCGCGCAGCGGCGTCTACCCGGTCAGCATCGCGGCCGATGTCTCAGCCGACCGGCTGACGCGTTTCTTCTCCCTGGAAGCGGATGGGGGGCTGTACCGCATCCAGAAGACCATCCGCGACCTGTTGGTCTTCTCAGAACAAGACGTGCTCAAGGATCCGCCGTTCTCCAAGCTGGATTTGATCAGCTGCCGCAACTTGCTGATCTATATGAACGGCGACCTGCAGAAGAAACTCATCCCCCTCTTCCACTATGCCTTGAACCCCGGGGGCATGCTCTTTCTGGGGACGTCGGAGACGGTGGGCGAATTTGCCACGATCTTCACGGCCGTGGACCGCAAGTGGAAGATCTATCAACGCGGGGAGGACGGACCGGGCGCGCCGCGCCCGGCGCTGACCGAATTCGTCCCGCCGCTGACGGAGGTGGAGGCGCAGAGCCGCCAGCAGCGCTCCGAGAGCCGCGGCGAGGGCCGGGCCAATCTGCGCGCGTTGGCCGAACAAACCCTGCTGGAGCATTATGCCCAGGCGGGGGTGCTCATCAACGGCCGCGGCGAGATCCTCCACATGTTCGGCCGTACCGGCCAGTTCCTGGAGCCGGCGGCGGGTGATGCCGGCTTGAACATCCTGGCCATGGCGCGCGAGGGCCTGCGCCGCGAATTGACCACCGCCCTGCACCGGGCCGTGACCCAGCCCGAGCCCGTCCGGTACCTGGGGCTGCGCGTCAGGACCAATGGCGACTTCATCAGCGCCAACCTGACCGTGCGCCGGGTCGCGCCCGGCCCGGACCGGGTCGCCCTCCAGGAGATGTTCCTGGTGATCCTGGAAGAGGCGGCCTCGGCCGAACCCGCGCCGGCCGCAGACAGCGCCGGGGAAGCCGGCGCGTCGGCGCCCCACATTGATCAGCGCATTGCCACGCTCGAGCAGGATTTGCGCAACAAGGAGGAGTACCTCCAGACCACCCTCGAGGAGATGGAGACCTCCAACGAGGAGCTGAAATCCACCAACGAGGAGCTCCAATCGGTCAACGAAGAACTGCAATCCACCAACGAGGAACTGGAGACCTCCAAGGAGGAGCTGCAGTCGGTCAATGAAGAGTTGGCCACCGTCAACGCCGAACTGCAGAACAAGGTCGCCGACCTCTCGCGGGCCAACAACGACATGAACAACCTGCTGGCCGGCACCGGCGTGGGCACGTTGTTCGTGGATTATCGGCTGCGGATTGCGCGTTTCACGCCGGCCATCACGCATGTGATCAACCTGATCCAGACCGACATCGGGCGGCCGGTGGGGCACATTGTCTCCAACTTGGTGGGCTACGACCGCCTGGTGGAGGACGTGCAGCGCGTGCTGGAGAGCCTGGTCCCCCAGGAGGCTGAGGTGCAAACCAAGGCTGGCGTGTGGTACTTGATGCGCATCCGGCCCTACCGCACCTTGGAGAACGTGATTGAGGGGGCCGTTATCACCTTCGTGGACATCACCCAGCGCAAGCAGATGGAAGAAGCTTTGCGCCGCAGCGAGAACCGGTTCGCGCTGGCCTTCCGCACCAGCCCGGACGGGCTGGTCATCAGCCGCAAGGCGGACGGCGTGATCGTCGAGGTGAACGACAGCTGGGAGGCCCTCTTTGGCTTCAGCCGTCAGGAAGCAGTCGGGCGGAGTTCGCTCGACCTCGGGCTCTACGCGGATCCGGCCGATCGGGAGCGCGGGCTGGCGCTGCTCGATGAACACGGCGCTATCCGGAATCTGGAGATCGAGATCCGGCGCAAATCCGGGGAGAAGCGCTGGGTCCAGCTGTCGGCCGAGCAGCTCGAGGTGGAGGCGGTGCCGTGCTTGCTGACGATCATCCGCGATGTCACCGAATCTCGGCGCGTGCACGCCGAACTGCGCCGCTCGGAAGAGCGCTTCTCCAAGGCCTTTCAGGCCAGCCCGGCCGCGTTGAGCATCACGGCCCCGGACGGCCGCTTTGTAGACGTCAACGACCGCTTTCTGGCCCTGTTCGGCTTTGACCGCCCCGCGGTGGTCGGACGCACGGCCCTCGATCTGGGCCTGTTTGACACCGCCGATGGGCGCGTTGATCTGGCGCCCGCCCTGCCGGGGGAAGCCGCCAACCTGGAACAGGTGCGCGCGTTCCTGGCCAAATCCGGCCAGGCTTTCCAGGCCCTCACCTCCCGGGTGGAGATCGAAATCGCCGGAACGCCGCACGTGCTGACCTTCATCCTCAACATCACCGGGAAAGGGGCCTAGCACTGGGCGGGCCAGGCGCTGTCTGCACCGCGCCGCCCGGGCCAGACCTGCCTGCGGGAG
>JAEURL010000080.1 GCA_016789165.1 Anaerolineales bacterium
GGAAGGGCGTCAGCCCCACCAATTCCAGCAGCTCGCCGAGGCGGGTGCGCCGGCGGGCGGCCGGCAGGCCGTACAGATCGGCGTGCAGGCCCAGGAATTCCTCGCCGGTCAGCCAGTCATGGAAACGGAAGTGTTCGGGCAGGAAGCCCACCCGGGCCCGCGCGGCGCGGTCCCCGAGGGGCGCGCCCAGCAGGCGGCCGGCGCCGGCGGTGGGCATCACCAGGCCCAGCAGCATCTTGATGGACGTGGTCTTGCCGGCGCCGTTCGGCCCCAGGAAGCCGAAGACTTCGCCCTGTTCCACCTGCAGGGACAGCCCGCGCACGGCGACGTTATCGCCGAACTCTTTGCGCAGGGCGTGGGTCTCAATGGCCAGGGTCATGGATCACAAACGGAGACGGGCGGACAACCGCAGTGTACCACTCCGGTCGTCCGCCCGAGCGGGGGCGGGGCTGCGTTGCGGCTACGGCAGGGCGTTCGCCAGGTCCAGGGCCACGGCGGAATTGCTGCCGAGCCCGCCCACGGCGTAGAGCACGCCGGCCTTCGTCCACACCAGCGCGAATTGCGGGGCGTCGTCGGCCGGCCGCTGGATCAGGTAACCGGTCACGCCGTCCACGGTCACCGGGTGGTACTCGGCCCCGTTGCGCGGGATCGGGATGACCAGCGTGGAGGTCCAATCGACGGCGGCCGTGTACTCGCGGGCCTGCTCGGCCGTCATGCCGGTCAACTGCAGGCCGATCGCGGCCAGCTCGGCCACATCCAGGTCAGGCGGCGTGGCGATGCTCGGGCTGGGCATCTGGGTGAAGATCAGGCACTGCGCGTAGCGGCGGGCGCGCGACCCTTCGGCGTTGGGGGCCGGGCAATCACCGTAGGCCGCCGAGACGCCGGCCGGGATGTCCACGCTGATCACGGCCCCGTCCAGCGTGGCCGGCAGCGTGAGGTCGGTGCGGCCCATCTCGTTCAGCAGGTCCTGCGCCAGCCCGCGCTCCACCGTGAACTCAAAAGCGCCGCCCTGCTGCACCTGGAGCTGCGCCAAGTCCGTCCGGTTGGCGGGCAGCCGCACCGCGAAGCCGGCCAGTTGGCTGGCGGCGGCGGCGTCCGCCGCGGCCTGGGGCTCGCCCGGCTCGCGCAGCACCGTCACCGAGTTGGCCATCATCTGCGAGATCTGGTTGGCCAAGGCTTGGTCGCCGGCCAGCGCCTCCAGGCCGGTGGTGTCCACGGGCAGGACCGTGACCTGCTGGACCCGGAACAGGCCCAGGAACTGGCCGGCCCAGGCGCGCACCGGCTCGAAGGCTAGCGCCCCGGCCAGCACGGCCGCGACGGCCAGGGTCGTCCACAGCGGACGCAGGGTTTGGCGGAAAAGCGACTTGAACATGGATACCTTCTCCTGTGGTTGAAAGCGCCGCTGGAAGCGGGCCAGCGCCGGCCGGGCGGCCAGAGCTGGGTCGTCGGCGGGCGGCGCCAGCGCCGCAAAGCGCGCGGCGAGGGCGGTTTGGCGCGCCGCCAACTCGGCCAGGCGCGCCTGACAGTGCGGACAGCCGGCCAGATGCCGGGCGTCCGCGGCGGCGAGTTCGGCGTCTAGGTGGGCGCGCAGCTGCCCATCCGTGAGGTGCGGTCCGTGCGTCATTATTCGATCCCCTCCCCAGGCTCCAGCGTCTGATAGCGCGCCGCGAACTCGGCTTCGGCGCGCGCCAGCAGCGTGCCCACGGACGCCGGCGCCACGCCGAGGGCGGCGGCAATCTCTTTGTACGCGAAGCCCGAGTGGCGCAGGAGCAGCAGCTGCGCGTCGCGGGCCGGCAGCGTGTTCAGCACGGCGCGCACGCGGCGGCGCGTCTCGGCGCGTTCGGCCAGCTCGGGCGGCTGCGGGGCCGGGCTGTGGATCAGGGCTTCCCGGCCGGCGGTGTCTTCGTAGCCCTGGCGGCGCTGCGCGGCCCGCAGCGCGTTGTAGCCCAGGTTGGTGGCGACCCGGTAGAGCCAGCCGCCGAGCGAGCCGCGCTGCTCGGGCGGACGCTGGTACAGCTGCCAGAACGTCTCCAGCGCCAGGTCTTCGGCCTCGGCCCGGTCCCCCACCAGGCGCACCAGCACGCCGTACACGCGCGGCCAGTGCTCGAGGAAGAGGGCCTCAAACGAAGCGGGTTGGGCGGCGCCGGCCCCGCCTTCGCGGGCCGAGCGGTCAAGGGTCACAGTCACCGATGCTGGCGCGGCGCGTTGATCGGACGCGCCGTCTGCCACTATAACACCGGCCGGCCGGCGTTTGTGACAGGCCGCCACGGCCGGCTGTCAGGGCCGCCAGTTGAGGAAGACCTCGAGGATGCGCAAGTTCTGGGCGAAGTCCGTGTCGCGGTGGTTGCTCAGTTCGATGTCGAGCGCGGCCAGCCCCAGGTCCGCGGCCCAATCCGAGAACTGGCCCGTGTACAGGCAGCCGGTGTCGAGCGGTGGATAGGGGTAGTTGCTGACGGCCGCCACGGCCTCCGCCAGGCGCAGGGAGAGCCGCTCCGGGTCATACCCGCCGGCGAAGATGCCCAGGGCCGCGCTGTGGTAGCTGATGGAAGCGTCGAAGCGGTGTGCCAGGATGAAGTCCGCCAGGGCGCGCGTTTCCGGCTCGGAGAGCGGCGCCGTGCCGCCGGTCACCGGCCGGTAGATCCAGCAGCCGGAGCGCGGCCAATCCGGCATCCAGTTGGAGGGCCAGTTGCGGTTGAGATCCACGCCGTGGTCGTTCATCTGGCCGTCCACGCCTCGGGCGCGCGCCAGGCCGTCCGGGTTGACCACGCGCACGATGAAGAGCGTGACGTCGGGCGGGATCAGCTCAGGATGGTCGTTCAGGTGCAGGATGAGCAGATCGGCCAGGGCCGTGGTGTTCCACTCGTAGCCGCCGTGAATGCCGGCGATGATCAGGCGCTCGACCGGCCCCGTGCCGAATTGGTAGGCCTCCAGCGGGCGGCCGGCCACCGAGGTGCCGATGACGAGCCGCAGGCCGGGCAGCGGCGTTGGGGTGGCGGTAGCCGTGGGCGCCGGCGTGCGGGTGGCCGTGGCGGTGGGGCTGGGCGGGCGCGTTCGGGTGGGGGCCGGCGTGGGCGATGGCGCGGGCGTCCAGGTGGGGGGCAGGGTGGGCAGGCCGGCCGTGCCGCCGGTTCCGGTCTGCGGGCCGGCCGCCGCCGTGAAGCGCGCCGGCAGCCCGTCGGCGGCCGGGGCCGCGCCGCCGCAGGCCGCTCCCAGCCCCGCCAGCAGCGCCAGCAGGAGGACGTTACGCCAGGTCGTCAAACGTGATCACCCAGCGGTCGTGCTCGTCATAGTGGTAGCTGGCGCTGAACGGTGGATCGTCCGGGCGCATGGCCAGGGTGCGGGGCAGGAGCGTGAACAGGTCGTCCACCAGGGCATAATCGGCCAGCCGGTCGGCCGGCGCCCAGGCCAGCTCGCCCTCCGCCGACGGCGTCACTGCCCGGCTGAGCGCCTCGGCCGTGAAGACGTACAGGCCGATGCCGTCCGCCTCGCCCGTGTTGATGGTGACCACACCGCGCAGGCGCAGGGCGCGCACCGGCAGGCCGGCCTCCTCGCGGATCTCGCGCGCGGCGGCCGCCGCCGCCCCCTCGCCGCGCTCCACGTGCCCGCCCAGGCCGTTGTACTGGCCGGGCCAGATCTTCTTGGTGGGCGCGCCCTTCAGCAGCAGCACGTCCGGGCCGTGGGTGACGAAACATAGCACGCGCGGGATGAGCTTGTAGCGATGGCGGGAGTGGGCGACGCCCTGTTCAGCGGCTGGCATAGGATCAACGACGATGGGCGGTGAATTAAGGTTCGGCGAAGAAACGCTGCTTCAGCGGCGTGCGCGCGGCGCGGTCGGCGGCCAGCTGCTCACGGAAGGCGGCCAGGAACTGCACGCCGGGGTCCTGTTTGAGGCCGCGGTCGTCGCGCTCGTAGTGGCCGACTACTTTCTCGAATGGGATGGCGTAGAAATCCATCAGCTGCGAGACCAGGCGCAGCGTCAGGCGGACCTGGTTGTCGCCCGGCGCGAAGTCCGGCAGATCAAAATCGCGGCCGGCCAGCTCGATATTAACTGCGATCTTGTTGTAGCCCTTGGCGCCGTAGGACTCTTGGACGCGCTGCTGGTACATGGGCAGCAGCTGCCAGACGCGCTGGTTATCGACGGCGAAGTGCGCGGACTGCTGGACGTAGGCCAGGGTCTCGTAGGTGACGGCCACCTTCCACAGTTCCCGGCCGTGGCGGTTGCCGTCCCAGTGCAGGATCAGCTCGCTGGGTGGGATCAGGTTCTCGGCGTAGCAGCCGGCCGGCAGCTCGTGATAATCGGCGGCCGGGACGAAGAAGACCGGCCGGCCGGGCGCGGGCTGGGCCGGCGCCCGCAGGGCGGCGGCGCCCAGGCCGGCCAGGGCGGTGAGAAAAGCGCGCCGGGGCAGGGGGCGAGGCATGCCGCGATTATACCCAGCGCCCGGCGCAACCTCCGGGCCGCGCACTACGTAATAAATGGCGATGAACGCTGCCAGTTGGGCCGTGCGCCGGCCCCGGTTTAGAGAATGTCAGCCAGGCGCGGGCTGCTCGTCTGCAAGAAATGGAGGGGCGTTGTAAAATACTTCCGCCTGCGCATGTTTGACTGCAACTGTCCTTTCCCCGGACTTCTCAAGGAGAACACCCATGAGCGATCTCTTCCAGAAAATCACGGACGCCAAGGGCCTGCTAGAAAAGCTGGTCGGCGGCATCCCGGGTTTCAAAGGGTACATGGAGAAAGAAGCGCGCCGCGAGGCCGATAAGCTGCTGCGCGACACCATCGCCACGCGCTACGGCGCCCAGTTGGACCGGCTGGCCATGCTGCAGACCCAACTGCTGTCCAGCGGCGGGATCCTGTTCGTGGTCGACGTGCAGGACGGTGTGACGC
>JAEURL010000091.1 GCA_016789165.1 Anaerolineales bacterium
GGGATTACGGGCGCGCGCCGCCTGACCCGCAGCTATCCCATCACGGCCTACGCGTCCAAGGACACCGTCATCCGTTTGCGGGTCTTGGCGAACTATGGCGCTGCCGCCGAGAGTTTTGTGGTCGACAGCGTCGAAATCAGCTTCTGGAACAAGTGCCACAAGTGCATCGACACCGCCAGGCTGACGAATTCGTATGTGCGGGCCGTCGGCGCTGACCGGTTGTGGAATGAGGCCCCCTACCTGCAAGGGGACGGCGTGACGATCGCTGTCCTGGACAGCGGCATCGCCGAACACCTGGATCTGCAGGGGGAGAGTTGGTCCGGCCGGATCCTGGACCACGTGGACTTCACGGGTGCGTGGTTCCCGGATGACACCAACGGCCATGGCAGCCACGTGGCCGGCGTGGTGGGCGGCGATGGCTACTCCTCGAGCGGCGCCTACCGGGGGCTGGCGCCGCGCGCGGACCTGGTGGATGTCCGGGTGACGGACGATCAGGGGCGCGGCACTACCTCCGGCGTGGTGGCCGGCCTGCAATGGGTCTACGACCACCGGGATTTCTACAATATCCGAGTGGTGAACCTCTCGCTCAATAGCACCGCCGGCGGCTCGTATCACACGGATCCGCTCAATGCCGCAGTCGAGATCCTGTGGTTCAACGGCATCGTGGTGGTGACCGCCGCCGGCAACAACGGCCAATCGGCGGCCGGCCAGATCTTTGCGCCGGCCAACGATCCGTTTGTGATCACTGTCGGCGCTGTGGATGATAAGGGCACGCCCAGCCTGGCCGACGATGCGCTGGCGAAGTTCTCGGCCTATGGCACCACCAGTGATGGCTTCGCCAAGCCGGACTTGGTGGCGCCGGGCAAGAATATCATCAGCCTGTTGGCCGGCGAGGACAGCAACCTGGCGCAGGAACACCCGGCGAACAAGGTGAGCAGCTGGGCCGGCAACGCCTATTTCAAGATGTCTGGTACTTCGGTGGCCGCCCCGATGGTGGCGGCGGCGGCGGCCATGCTGTTGGAGGCCCAGCCGGGCCTCACGCCCGATCAGGTGAAATACCGGCTGTTGGCGACGGCCAACAAGAATTGGCCGGGCTACAGCGCTGCGCAGGCCGGGGCCGGTTATCTGGATGTGTACACCGCGGTCCACACGGCTACCACGGCCAGCTCCAATACCGGCCTGACGGCCAGCCAGCTGCTGTGGACGGGCGGGAACCCGGTCACCTGGGGGGCGGTCAGTTGGAACAGCGTCAGCTGGAATTCGGTTTCGTGGAATTCCGTCAGTTGGAACAGTGTCAGCTGGAACTCGGTCTCGTGGAACAGCGATGACTGGGGGCCGTAATACCCGCGCAACTTGCCGTCACTAAACGTATAGGCTTCACAACATTCGGGAGAGACATACCATGGCCATGGCAATCATCGTGCTCGGATTGGTTTTGGTTCAAGTCTGCCGGTCGGTGAGTTGGAATTGATGTCAAACCAGCGGATCCTTTCCGCCCTAGGGGCAAGCTAGCATTGGAACAAGATGGCTATGGAATGGCGAGATAGTGTTTCCCGGCTTCCCAGAGTGTTTGGGTCGCCCGTTTCCACCCGGCCGGGCACTATGGCGGCCCTGATCGATCATTGGGGACGACCTGTGGCGCGCTGGTTTGAACGCCAGGCCGCGCGGCCGGCAATAGCCGCGCACCCCCTGGTCGCTGCCTGTGTGTCTGACGAACCTGGTCCAGATGGCTCGCGGCCGTAGCTCGTGAATAGACCAAGCCGCCCTGGATCTGTGAACAAAATGAGAGCCAGGTCCAGTCTGCCGACCAGTAACCCGCGTTAGAGTGTTTCCGAGGCCTTTACTTCTTCAGGAGGAGCTGTCATGCCGCTGTCATTCTTCTTCCGCCTCCGCCGTTTCTTGTGGGTGGTGCTCGGCGCCTCGCTGCCGATCCTACTGCTGTTGGCGGAGGTTCAGCCGAGTGTGAGCTGGAATTCGTAGGCTGGCGAGGCCTGGGCGCACCCGCCAACTCTTTCCAACTGTTTTCAACTAGGTTTGCTTGAAAACTCCGTAATTTTGCGGAAACCTTGTCGGTGTAAAGGAAGAGACGAACTGTTCGCAGTGGATTAGCTCCAACCGCATAGCCTCTCGTGAAAATGGCAAACCGGTCGAAAGGCCGGGACGCAAAGTTACGGGCCTACCGCGCGGCACCATCCGCGCCAGGGCCGCCGGACTGCCCGGAATGATCAGGCTCCTCGGCAGTCCCGGATGACGAGGAGCCTGTGTTATTTGAGGAGCGGTGTGACGGGCTGGAGGCGGGTCAGCTTCAGCACCATCGGCGGCGCTAGTCCGAGACGGGAGAAACGACGATGTCAGGTGCGCGGCTCAATTCCCTGGTGGTCATTACGGCCCTGGTAGTGGGGCTGGCCGGTCCGGCCGGCCAGCCGATAGCCAGCCGGCTGCATTGGCAGCCGCAATTGGCGGCGTTGGCGTCCAGCGCGCCGGCGCAGACCGTGCGCGTGATCGTTCAGGCCGCTGATCGCAGTGGCGCGGCCCAGGCCCTGGCCCAGCGCCTGGGGGCGCGCCTCACCGGCGAGCTTGCCATCATCAATGCGTTCGCGGCCGAACTGCCGGCCGGCGCGGTCCGTGGATTGGCGGCGGACCCGGCCGTGCGCTGGGTGAGCCTGGATGCGCCGGTGGTCTCCGCCGCCTGTGCCCAATGCGTGGACACCACCCAGCTCGTCAGCGCGTTCAATCGTGCCATCCGCGCCGACCAGGCTTGGAACAACGGCCCCTATGTGCAAGGCCAGGGCATCGGCGTCGCCGTTGTGGATAGCGGCGTGAACCCAAACGGCGACCTGTATACGGTGTCAGGCGTCAACCGCCAGATCGCCAATGTCCGCTTTAACACTGACTACAACCAAAACACATCCGATGGCTATGGCCACGGGACACATGTGGCCAGCATCGTCGGCGGCGACGGCAGCGAATCGGGCGGGCAGTACATCGGTGTGGCGCCGCTGGTGAACGTCATCAACGTCAAGGTCAGCAATGACGACGGCAGCGCCACCCTGCAAGACGTCGTGCGCGGGCTGCAGTGGGTGTTGGAGAACCGGGACCGCTACAACATCCGGGTTGTCAATCTCTCCCTCAACAGCGCCGTGGCGGAGTCCTACAAAACCAGCCCGCTGGACGCGGCCGTCGAGATCCTGTGGTTCAACAAGATCGTCGTGGTCGTCTCGGCCGGCAACCGCGGCGGCGGCGCCATCTACCCCCCCGCCAACGATCCGTTTGTGATTACGGTCGGCGCCACGGACGACCGGGGCACCGCCGCATTGTCGGACGACAGCGTCGCCTCCTTCTCGGCCTATGGCACCACGGCGGACGGTTTTAAGAAACCGGAACTGGTGGCGCCTGGCGTCAACATCGTCGCCCGGATCGTGAACGCCAACATGGGCCTGGCGGGCGCGCACCCCGCCAACAAGGTCTACAACGGCCAGTATTTCCGGATGTCGGGCACCTCCATGGCCGCGCCGATGGTGTCGGGCGCTGCGGCGCTGCTGCTGCAAGACGAGCCGGGCCTGACGCCGGATCAGGTGAAGTACCGGTTGATGGCTACGGCCAACAAGAACTGGGCCGGCTACAGCGCCACCACCGCCGGGGCGGGCTACCTCGACGTTTATGCCGCGGTGTGGGGGACGACGACCCAGAGTGCCAACACCAACTTGCAGGCCAGCAAACTCCTGTGGTCAGGCAGCCAGCCCGTAACCTGGGGGAGTGTGAGTTGGAATTCGGTGAGCTGGAACTCCGTCAGTTGGAACAGCGTTTCATGGAATTCGGTGAGCTGGAACAGCGTCAGTTGGAACAGCGACTACTGGGGGCCGTAGCCCCGGCGGCCGCCAACCCGGCCGGCCAGGGTTGGCGGTTAGCCTCCATTTCCTATGGAAACCCAGGCAAATATGAGTAGAGTATTAGCTGTTACGCTGAGGCGTAACGGTCAGTCGTATAGCACTCTTGTGAACAAAGGCAAACCTGTCGAAAGGCAGGGGCGCAAAGTCACGGGTCTTCACGGCTTAGGCGCGGCAGCGCCAAACCGCATGATCGCCGGACTGCCCAAGATGACTGTGATCCCACGGCAGTTTGGTTAATGCCGCGGGATTTTTCTTGCCTCCATCTGCGGCCTCCCTGGCCGGGCGGGTTCTGGCTGGGAAGCCGGCTGGCCGCCGGAGCACCGGATTAATGAGAAATCTACCTCGACGCGCACAGTTATACATTTGGGCGACGATGGCCGTCGGCAGTGGGCTGGCGGCCTGGCATTTCACGCACATTGGCAGCGCCCACGCGTTTGAGATCGTGGCCGCCGCCGTCCTGGCGGCGGTGGCCCAGGTGCTGCGCGTCGAGGGGGCTACGGCGCATTCTAGTTATGAGATCAGCTGGGTGGTGTTTGGCTTCACATTTGTGATGTACGGCGCCTCGGCGACTCTGTTCGTGGTTCTGGTCGCCCATCTGGTGGAGTGGATCTGGCACACGCATCAGAAACGCTGGTTTATCTTTGCCTTCAACGTCTCGTCGTTTGCGATCGTCATTAGCGCGGCGGATCTGGCCCGCCAGTGGGTCACAGCCGTGCCGGCCGCGATCGGCTGGGAGGACGTGCTCAGCCTGATTCTGGCCGCCGCCGCTTTCACCCTGCTCAATCACCTCATGATCGGCCTGGTGCTGTGGTTTGCCCGCGGCGAACCGATCCATCAATCAGGCGTGATGGGCCGGCTGACGCTGATGATCGATTTCAGCACGTTTGGGCTGGGGATGGCCGCGGCATTGACCTGGCTGGTGCATCCGCTGGCCGTAGTGTTGATCCTGGCGCCTCTATATTTGATCTACAGCACCCTGCGGGTGCCGGCCTTGGAGCGCCAAACGCAGATCGACGCCAAGACCGGCCTGTTCAACGCCCGTTACTTCAACGATGCCCTGGAGAAAGAACTGGCCCGCGCCGACCGGCATGACCGGCCGCTGGTGGTGGTGATGGCCGACCTGGACCTGCTGCGCAACATCAACAACACCTACGG
>JAEURL010000148.1 GCA_016789165.1 Anaerolineales bacterium
AAAATGGCCAGATGCTTCTCGCCGAAGCGCCGGATGAGCGGGCCTACCAGCCAGGTCTGGGCCACAACCCCAAACAGCCCGGTGGCGGTGAGGAGGACGCCGACCGCCTGCTGGATCTCGGTGTCCGGCCGGCCGGGCAGGGCCAGGCGCTCCAGCCAGAGCACGTACGTGGGCTGAAAGGCGAAGAAGCCCAGGCTGATGCCGAAAATGACGAAGAGCAGCAGGGCCAGAGACGGCAGCCGCAGCAGCTCCCAATTGGATTTGGTCGGTCCGGCGGCCTGCGCGCGCAAGGTCTGCCGGCGCTCCGGGGTGAGCGATTCGCGCAGCAGGAAGACGCTCAGCAGCACGGTGACGAGCGAAAAGCCGGCCGCCGCGAAGAAGGGCAGGCGCGGCCCGTAGAGCGCGGCCAGGATACTGCCAAAGGCCGGCCCGAAGACGAAGCCCAGGCTGAAGGCGGCGTTGATCAGGCCCAGACCCTTGGCCCGCTCGCGCTCGCTGGTGATGTCGCTGAGATAGGCCTGGGCCACCGAGATGTTCCCGCCGGTGACGCCGTCGATCAGGCGGGCCACATACAGCAGCAGGAAGGTGGGCGCCAGGCCCGTGATCAGCAGCGCCGCCAGCGTGCCGGCCTGCGACGCGATCAGCACCGGGCGCCGGCCGAAGCGGTCTGAGAGCCGGCCCAGCCACGGGCCGGCCAGGAAGGAGGCCGCGAAGTACACGCTGGTGAGCGACGTGATCTGCCAGGCCGCCGCGCCCAGCTCGTTCTTGGCGTAGAGGGGCAGGACCGGGATGGTGATGCCCAGGCCCAGGACGTCGGTGAACACGATCATGAAAATGGGGAAGCGCGGCGAGCGCAGGAATTCAAGGAAGCGCGGCATCAGTTTACCTATGGCGCCCGGTGGCGGAAGAGGCGCTATGTTCTCGCACCTTCCGGCTTTTGGCAACCGGACGCGGCCGGCTCCCCAGCCAGGGCGGTCAGCCCGTCAGGCGCTGACGGCAGAATAGATCTCGCGCAGAAAGCGGCTCGGCCGGCTGGCCAGCCAGCGGGTGTCCGTGAAGCCGGCCTGCCGCGCCAGAGCCACCCAGGCCGGGTAGGGGATGGGATGCGGCACCCAGCGGTTGCCGGCCTCGGCGTTGTATTCCACCAGGATCAGCCGGCCGCCAGCTCCCAGCTGCTGGCGCAGGCGCCGCAGCACCGGCAGTTGGTCCGGCACGAAATGCAGGCTGTTGGCCAGCACCAGGCCGTCCAGCGGCGGCAGGTCGAGCGGCTGGGTGAAGTCGGCGGCGCGCGGGTGGACGGGCACGGCCGGAAAACGCTCGCGCACGGCGCGGGCCAGTTCCCGCAGCGCGCCGGGGTCGCGGTCCACGGCGTAGATCACGCCGGCCGGCCCCAGCAGCTCGGCCAGCGCCAGGGTGAAGGCCCCGGCCCCGGCGCCTAGGTCGGCCCAGACGCCCGGGCCGGATACCCCCGCGCGCAGCAGGGCGACGTGGTCGGCGTGGTTCATGGCGCCGGCGGGGGCTCGCCGCGCTGGCGGGCGGCCAGGTCATACGACCGCCGCAGCAGGGCCACGGCACGCTCGGCGTCGCCGGGCGCTTTCAGGTAGAAGCTCACCCAGCCGGTCTCGGGCAGGATGTGGTGCGGTTCGGCCTGCCCGCTGGCCACTACCTCATCGCGCACTTTTTTGGGGAAGGGGATGTCCACCAGCCAGTCGCCGTGAACGTGGCCGAGCTCACGCTTGGCGCCCAGGCGGTATTCGGTGCCGCCGAAGCGATGGGGTTGGCTGGTCACGCCGGCCCAGCTCATCACCTGAGCGTGGATGATCTGGCTCGCGCCGCGCAATGTCATCAGAGACCTCAGTAGGCTGGCCAGGTCGCGCCGCAGGCCGGCCCAGGTCAGCCGGGGCCAGACCCGCACCACCTGCCGGGCAAGGGCCGTGAACTGGGCAAGCCTGGAATTAGATCCCATGATAACGGGCCTTGGCCGGCGCCAGCACCCGCGGCGGCCTGGCCGAACAGCTAGTTGCCTTTAAGGTATAGATCGTAGAACGCGAGGGTGCGCTGCATGGCCGTGGTGAAGAAGCCGGATAGGTTGTGGTTGTCGTCGGCGTAGGTGTAGAACTCCACCGTGCGGCCGGCCGCCAGCATTTCGCCGTACAGGGTCTCGGAGGCGGCCAGCGGCACGGATTCGTCCGCGGTGCCGTGGTGCAGCTGCAGCGGGCCCGAGATCTCGCTCAGGTAGGCGTTGGACGAGATCGAGTTCCAGAACTCGGGGTTCTCGTCCGGCGTGCCGTACTGGGCAATCCAGGCGGAGCGCCAGCGGCGGCCGGGCGCGGGCGTGGCGGCGGGATCGCCGCCGGCCGCGCTGGTGGGCGGGGGCGTCAGAAAATCGCTGCCGCGCGCGAACAGGTCCGGGTAGGGCGCCACCACCCCGGCCCAGATCACGCCGGCCCGGATGCCGGGGTCCACCACCATGGCGCGCAGGGTCAGATAGCCGCCCATCGAGTGGCCCCACATGCCGATCCGCGCCGGGTCCGCCTCGGCGAAACGCCGCAGGGAGGCCGCCGCGTTGAGCACGTCGGCGATGTAGCCGGGGTCGCCGTAGGCGCCGCGCGCCTCGCCCTCTGATTGATCGTGCCCGCGGTAGTCGATGCGGAAGACGATGTAGCCGCTGCGCGCCAGGTTGTCCACGTAGGCCACGTAGCGCTGGGTGGTGCGGTACACGTCCGGCGGGATGAAGCCGTGGTTGAAGACGATGGCCGGCCAGCCGGCGGCCGGCCGCTCGCCGTTTGGCACGGTCAGCAGCGCGTAGATCTTGAGCCCGTCGGAGAGATAGGAGGCGTAGTAGCGCCGGTAGTTGACGCCCGGCTCCAGTTCGGATTCGATGACGATGTCGCTGCCCGGAAACTCCCGCTGGCGCAGGGCCGCGATGGACATCGGGTGCGGGGTGGGGGTGGCCGTGGGCGGGGCGGGGGGGGTCGCGCTGGGCACGACCGTGAGGGTGGCGGTGGC
>JAEURL010000165.1 GCA_016789165.1 Anaerolineales bacterium
CACCGCGCTCGGGTCCGGCCGCAGGAAGGCCGCAATGACCAGCGCCCCGAGCCCGAACAGGGCCGCACTGCCGAACCATGGCCCGGCCAATTGGTCCGCGCCCAGGCGCTCGGCCAGCACGCCGGCCGGCCCCACCAGCGCCGGCCCCAGGATGGCGCCCACCGTGCCGCCCAGCACCACCAGGCTGATGGCGCGGCCGCGCTCGGCCGGCGCGTGCATCTCGGCGGCCGCGTACCGGCTCAGGTCGGTGAAGCCTCGCGCCGCGCCCATCACGGCGAAAGCGGCCAGGAAGAACAGGAAGTTGTGGGCCAGCACCGCCGCGCCCACCCCCAGCGCGCCGGCCAGGCCGAGCAGGAAGCCAGCCGTCAGGCCGGCCCGGCGGCCCAGGCGCTCCATGAAACGCGCGGCCGGATAGGCGGCCAGCGCCGAACCGGCCAGGTAGATGGCCCCCGGCAGGCCGGCCAGCGCCGTCTGCCCGGACAAGGCCGCGCCGGCCAGGGTGCCCACGGTGCTGCCGGCGATGAAGCCGGCCGAGCCCAGGCTCTGGGAGAAAAAAAGAAGCCGCGTCAGGCGGCGGACGAGCGCGGCGGAAGATGGTTCCAAGGCGGGTTGTTCCTGTGGCCGGTCAGTTGCGCGGCTGGCCCCCCTCCAGACGCTCCATGCGTTCGCAGATCTGGCGCAGCGTGCGCCACTCGCGGCGGGCGCAGAAGATCTCGGCCAGCCGCGCCAGTAGGCTCGGGTCGGCCTGCGGCCGCTGGGAATAGGCGGCGTAAGCCTTGGCGGCCTCATCGTCCATGCGGCCGGTCTTGAGATAGGAATTCACCAACTGGAGCAGCAGGCGGTCACGTTCGGCCTGTTGGGCCTCGGCGGCGGCCGCCTTCTGGCGGGCTTCGGTGGCTTGGGCGGCCACGCGCCGCACACCGGCCACAAACTCCTCCGGCGTGAAGGGTTTGATCAGGTATTCGCGCACGCCGGCCGCCATGGCCTGCCGGAGCTGGTCGCGCTCGGCCTCCGACGACATGATCATGCAGACCGTGCTGGTGCTGACGCGCGGCATCAGGCGGATGGCCGTCAGGCCGTCCATGCGCGGCATGTTGATGTCCATGATGGCCACATCCGGCTGCAGACTGCGCGCCATCTCGAGCGCTTCCACGCCGTCGCGGGCCACGGCCACCACGTCAAAATCCCGCTCGAACGCCAGCATCATGCGCACGCTCTTGCGAAATTCAGCTGAGTCGTCGGCGATCAGCACGCGCAGGTTGGTCATGGCCGTCCGTGGGCTTCCGTCGGCTAGTAGGCGTCGGCGGCGGGTGCGCCGCGCAGCAGGGCCACGCCGGCGCTGGTGCCCAGGCGCGTGGCCCCGGCCTGCACCATGGCCTGGGCATCGGCCCAGGAGCGGATGCCGCCGGCGGCCTTGACGCCCATCTTCGGCCCGACCGTGGCCCGCAGCAGGGCCACATCGGCGACGGTGGCGCCGGCCGTCGAGAAGCCGGTGGAGGTCTTCACGAAGGCGGCCCGCGCCTGCTGGACCAACCGGCAGGCCGCGCGCTTCTCGTCATCCGTGAGCAGGCAGGTCTCCAGGATGACCTTCACCAGCGCCCCGCCGGCGCGCGCCGCGCGCACCACGGCCCGGACATCGCGCAGGACCAGGGCGTGATCGCCGGCCTTGAGCGCGCCGATATTCAGAACCATGTCCACCTCGGTCGCGCCCAGGCGGACGACTTCGGCCGCCTCAAAGGCCTTGGCCTGCGGCAGGTCGGCGCCGAGCGGAAAGCCCACCACGGTGCAGACGGCCACACCCGAGCCGCGCAGCAGCCGGACGGCCAGGCGGACGTGGGTGGGGTTGAGGCAGACCGCGGCAAAGCCGTGGGTGCGGGCCTCGGCGCACAGCTGTTCGATCTGGGCCGGCGTGGCCTCCGGCTTGAGCAGGGTGTGGTCAATCAGACGAGCCAGCGCGGGGCCGGCCAGCCCAGGGGTGGAAGCGGCGGAGGTGTTCATGCTGCGAGTCTATAAAAATGTAGTCGAACGCGCAAGCGCCTATAATGGCCGAACCGTGAACCGTTTCCTGCAGCGTCTGAGCCGCCTCGCCGCGCCGGCCGAGACCACCCCCGTCCAGCGGCGCAACTTCATCAACGTCCAAATCGATGCCGTCGGCATCGGCCTGTCGGCGGCGGCCGCCACCTTTCTGCCGGTCTTCCTCACCCGCCTGGGGGCCACCAACACCCAGGTGGGCCTGCTGACGGCCATGCCCTCGCTCACCGGCCTGGTGTTCGGCGTGCTGGTCGGCCGTTACCTGCAAGGCCAGCGCCAGATCGTGCCGGCCTTCAGCCAGGCGCGCTTCCTGGTGGTCTCGGCCTACGCCCTGACCGGGCTGGCGCCGTTTGTGGTGCCGGCCGGCTGGGCGGTGCCGGCCGTGCTGGCCATCTGGGCCGCCGTCACCCTGCCGCAGGTGGCCGTCAACGTCGGCTTTTCCGTGGTGATGAACGCCGTGGCCGGCCCCAAGCTGCGCTACGACCTGCTCAGCCGGCGCTGGTCCATCCTGGGGTTGACCTCGGCCGTGACCGTGGCGCTGGCCGGCCAGGTGCTGGACCGGGCCCAGATCTTCCCGCTCAACTATCAGCTCACCTTTCTGGCGCTCTCGGTGGGGGGCCTGATCAGCCTGGTCTTCTCCAGCCGCATCCAGATCCCGGACCAGCCCCCCGCCCCGCCGCTGGTCCCGGGCGCCCAGGACGGCCGGGGGGCCGCCGGCGGCTCATGGCCGGCCCGGCTGCGGGCGGGCGTGGCCGCGGTCCGGCGCTACCCGGACTACGTGGCCTTCGTCAGCCGGCGCTTCGTTTTCTTCCTGGGTTTGTCGCTGGGCGTGCCGCTCTTTCCGCTGTACTTCGTGCGCGAGGCCCAGGCCACCGATGCCTGGATCGGCGCCATCAACACCGCCCAGACCTGCGTGCTGGTGGTGGGCTACAGCCTGTGGCCGCGCATCTCGCGCGTCCGCGGCGGGCGTTTCGTGCTCAGCTGGACCACGTTCGGGCTGGCGCTCTATCCGGCCCTGCTGGCCGGCACCCACGACGTGCGCGTGATCGCGGTGCTGGCCGGCCTGGTGGGCATCTTCCAGGCCGGCCTGGACCTGGTGTTCTTCGACGAGCTGATGAAGACCGTGCCGGCCGACCAGACGGCCGTGTTCGTCTCGCTGGCGCAGAGTCTGCAATACCTCTCCGGCGTGGCCGCGCCCCTGATCGGGACCGCGCTGGCCGACGCCTTCGGGCTGGGCGGCGCGCTGGTGGCCAGCGCCGTCGTGCGCCTGGTGGGCTGGAGCCTGTTCGCGTTCTGGCCGGCGCGCCGCTGAACAAAAACGCGGATGAGGGGCGCTCATCCGCGTTAGGGGTTATTCGGCCGGGCCGCCGGCCGGCGGGGTGTCCGCTTCGGCGACTGGCTGAGCGGGGCTGATCTCCGCCCCCTGGGCCTTCAGCTCATGCCGCCGGACCCGCCGCTGATGGCGGGCCAGCAGGGTCAGCGCGGCGCCCAGCGCCACCAGCACCATCACGGTCTGGTTGGCGTTCAGGCCCAGGATCTGGGCATTGTCCAGGCGGATGAAGTCCAGGCTGAAGCGCAGGAGCGGATAGGCAATCAGATAGATCAGGAACAGGTCGCCCTTGCGCAGGCGCTCCGCATAACGCCGGCCCAGGTACAACAGCCCCAGGCAGATCAGCAGGGTGCCGAGCGACTCATACAGGAACAGGGGGTGAAAGCGCAGGGCCGGGTCGGTATAGCCAGGCAGCCGGTACGGCGCGTCGATGTTCAGGCCCCACGGCAGGGTGGTAGGGGCGCCGTAGAGCTCCTGATTGATGAAGTTGCCCCAGCGGCCGATGGCCTGGCCCAGCGCCAGCGCCGGCGCCACCAGATCGATCAGGCCGATAAAGTCCAGGCCGTTCCGCAGCGTAAATAGGTAGACGCCCAACAGGCCGCCGATCACGGCGCCCGGGATGCCCAGGCCGCCGTTCCAGACGGTCAGGATCTCCAGCGGGTGCTCGAAGTAGTAGGCCGTGGTCAGGCCCTGCGCCACCATGCTCGGCGGCGGCGTGAAGACGTGCCACAGGCGCGCGCCGACGATGCCGCCCACCAGCGCCCAGATCAGGCCGTCCCAGACGTGGTCCGGGTTCCAGCCGCGGCGTTTGGCCTCCAGCGCGGCCAGATAGCCGCCGGCGAAGGCCCCGCTGACCAGGATCAGGCCATAAAAGCGCAGATACAACGGCCCCAGATGGATACCAAATTGATCAACTGTCATTGCCAACTCCAACCTCGCAAACAGCCTTGGTCAGCGCCGCGCCTGCTGGCGGACGTGCCAGACGCGCTGCAGGGCGGTGACGTTGGCCAGGATCGCCACCACCCACAGGGCCAGCCAGGGCAGGTTGAGCACCAGGGCCGGCGCCATCACCAAATAGCGCTCCATGCGCGTCAGCACGCCCACGTTGCAGTCAAAGCCCAGGGTCTCGGCGCGGGCCTTGGTATAGGAGACCATCACGCTGCCCATGGTGGCCAGGAAGACCAGCACCGCGTACAGCAGGGCCTGCGGGTGGGCGCTGCTGACGTAGTGGTACAGCAGGCCCATGAAGATCAGCATCTCGCTCCAACGGTCGGTCACCGAATCGACGAAGGCCCCGAATTTGGTGGGCTGGCCCAGCCGGCGCGCCATCGCGCCGTCCAGGCCGTCGAACGGCCCGCCGATCAGGATCAGCAGGCCGCCGGCGGTCATGGCCCCGCCGGCCACCAGGACGGCGCCGGCCGCGTTCAGGCCCAGGCCGAGCAGCGTCATCATGTTCGGGGTCAGGCCCAGCCGGATGAAGAACTCGGCCAGCGGATCCACCACGCCCTTCAGGCGCGCGCGCATCCAATCGGTAAAGGTGGCCACCCTGGGCTTCGGCTTGTCCGCTTCCATACCGTCTCGCTGATCCGCCGGACGCCGGCTACTTGGCGTTGATAAACTCGTCCGTCTTCTGCCGGGCGATGTCGTCGGTGTACTGCTCGGGCGGCGACTTCATGAAGTAGGACGACGGGCCTTTGATCGCGCCGCCCAGGCCGCGGTCCAGCGCCAGCTTGGCGCAGCGCACGGCGTCGATCACCACGCCGGCCGAGTTGGGGCTGTCCCAGACCTCCAGCTTGCACTCCAGGTTGAGCGGGACATTGCCGAAGGTGGTGCCCTCCATGCGGATGTAGCACCACTTGCGGTCGGTCAGCCACGGCACGTAGTCCGACGGCCCGACGTGCACGTTGGTCTCGTCGATCTCGAAATCAAGCTGGGAGGTGACGGCCTGGGTCTTGGAGATCTTCTTGGACTCCAGCCGCTCGCGCTCGAGCATGTTGAAGAAATCGGTGTTGCCGCCGAAGTTGAGCTGGTAGGTGCGCTCCAGGCGCACGCCGCGGTCGCGGAACAGGTTGGCCAGCACGCGGTGGGTGATGGTGGCGCCCACCTGGCTCTTGATGTCGTCGCCGATGATGGGCAGGCCGCGCTCCTGGAAGCGCTTCTGCCAATAGGGCTGCGAGGCGATGAAGACCGGGATGCAGTTGACGAAGCCGCAGCCGGCCTCCAGCACCTGCTCCACGTACCACTTGGTGGCCATCTCCGAGCCCACCGGCAGGTAGCTCACCACCACGTCGGTCTTGGTCTCGCGCAGGATCCGGACGATGTCGGCGGTGGCGCCCGGCGCCTTCTTGACCATCGTGCTCAGATACTTGCCGATGCCGTCGTGGGTCATGCCGCGCTCCACCGGCACGCCCAGCCGCGGCACCTCCGTGAACTTGTAGGTGTTGTTGGGGTAGGCGAAGATCGCCTCGCCCAGGTCCAGGCCCACCTTGGTGTCCACGACGTCAAAGGCGGCCGAGAACTCGATATCGCGGATGTGGTAGCCGCCCAGGTTGATGTGCATCAGACCGGGGACGCGGTCGGACTCTTTGGCGTTCTTGTAGAATTCCACGCCCTGCACGAGCGAGGACGCACAGTTCCCGACGCCGATGATGGCGACGCGGACCTTCTTGCCAGTCTTCTTAGCCACACAAACCTCCAGACAAGTGTGAGAGTAAGCCGGCCCGAGCCGGCGGCCGAGCGGGCCGCCAGCGCGCCGAGGCGGCGGTATGAGCGGATGTAGACCGCGGGCGAACCGGATTATTATACCGTCAGCCCAATAACTTGATGCCGGCCACGCCCAGCGCCACCAGCACCGCGCCGGCCAGGCGCGGGACCGTGCCGGGCTCTTTGAGGACAAAAACCCCGATCAGCACGCCGAACACCACGCTGACCTCGCGCGTGGCGCCGGTGTAGCCGGCCGGCGCGCCGGAGTGCATGACGTACAGGACGATGGCGTAGGCCAGCAGCGTCGTCATGCCGGAGAGCGCGCTGCGCCAGCTGGAGGCGCGCAGCTCGCGGCCCAGCCGGCGCCAGCCCAGCTCCCCGACCACCACCGGCGTAATGAACAGGAGCGTCAGCCACAGGGCCAGATAGGTGTACAAGAACGGGTCCAGGAAGCGGATGCCCACCCGATCCACGGCCGTGTAGAGCGAGATGCACAGGCCGGCCAGCAGGGCCCAGCGCGGGCCGGGCCGGCGGAGCGCCGCCAGCGGGGCGCGCCAGGCGCCCAGGCGCGGCAGGTTGATCACGTACAGCCCGAGCGCGATCGTCACCACGCCGGCCACGCCGCCCCAGGTCAGCCGCTCGGAAAGGAAGGTGCTGGACCAGACCAGCAGCAGCACCGGCGCCGTGCCGCGCGCCAGCGGGTAGACGATGGACAGGTCGCCGTCCTGATAGGCGCGGGCAATGGACAGGAAATAGCCGGCTTCGAAGACGGCGCTGATGGCCATGATCGCCCACACGGCGGGCGCGATGGGCTGCCAGCGCCAGAGGGCGACCGGCAAGAAGAGCACCCCGCCCCAGGCCAGGATCCACCAGACGAAGGCGTTGCGGTTGCCGGTGGTCCGCAGGGCCACGTGGGCCACCACGTGGACGACGGCCGAGCCCAAGATCCAGAGCAGCTGTGTGAAGGTCATACAACCGGAGGGATATGGTATAATCCTGGCCGCTGCGGGGCGTGGCTCAGTTTGGCTAGAGCACTCGGTTCGGGACTGAGAGGTCGAGCGTTCAAATCGCTCCGCCCCGACTGGCGACCTCACAGGTTGTAAACACAGCCTGTGAGGTTTTTTTTGCCCGCCGTCTGCCTGTGGGGCCCAAGTGTACTCGGAATTCCAGGCCTGTGACTCAACTCCAGCCGGCAGGCCCGGCGCCAGGCACTCCGAAAAGCGGCGCGTTGGATGGCGGCCGCCGGCTGATTATGTTCCCCCCATTCAGGCGAACTGGCTGGTACGATTAGGATAACTGTTGTCGATTTTTGGCGGTGCTGTTCGACGTATTAACAGAGCGCGGGAAACAGCCGGCCGCCGGTGGCGCGGCCCGGAACCTCCGCTCCCCAACGACACCCCACAGGAGGTCTACGATGCGAGTCATGGTGATGGTCAAAGCGGATAAGGACAGCGAGGCCGGTGTGATGCCCAGCGAGCAGATGCTGGCCGAGATGGGCCGTTTCAACGAGGAACTGGCGCAGGCCGGCATCATGCTGGCCGGCGAGGGCCTGCACCCCAGCTCGCGCGGCAAGCGGGTCCGGTTCTCGGGCGACAAACGCACCGTGCTCGACGGCCCCTTCACCGAGGCCAAGGAACTGATTGCGGGCTTCTGGCTGTGGCAGGTGAAGTCGATGGACGAGGCCGTAGAGTGGGTGAAGCGCTGCCCCAACCCCATGCTTCAGGAATCGGAGATCGAGATCCGGCCGGTGTTCGACGCCGAGGATTTCGGCGCCGAGTTCACGCCCGAGCTGCGCGAGCAGGAGGAGCGCATCCGCACGCAGCTCGAGGCCCAGGCCAAGCAGCGCTGAGGCCGGCGCCGGGGCGGGTCATTCCCGTCGGAATGCGCGGCGGGAATGACGGCCCGGCATCAACACGTTTGAGCAGCACCCCAGCAGCAACCGGAAAGGCAGCAGACCATGCGAAAAGTCGTGGCGGCTTTGTTCATCTCGCTGGACGGCGTCGTCCAGTCACCGGACCAGTGGCAGTTCGATCACTTCGACGAAGACATGGGGACGGCCATGGGCGCGGCCCTGGCCGCCCAGGACGCCGTGCTCCTGGGCCGCGTCACCTACCAGGAGTGGGCGCCCTACTGGCCGACCGCCACCGACGAGCCGTTTGCCAGCTACATCAACGCGACGCCCAAGTACGTCGCCTCCACCACCTTGAAGACGGTCACGTGGCAGAACTCGACGCTGCTCACGGGCGACCTGGCCTCCGCCATCGGCCGGCTCCAGCAGCAGCCGGGGAAGAACATCGGCGTGGCCGGCAGCCCCACCCTGGTGCGGTCCCTGCTGCAGGCCGGCCTGTTGGACGCGCTGACGCTGATGGTCCATCCGGTGGTGGTGGGCCGCGGCCGGCGGCTCTTCCAGGACGGTGACGCCCTGCTGCGGCTGCAGCTGACCGAAGCCAAAACCACGCGGACGGGCGTGCTGCTGGCCACCTACCAGCGCCGCGCCGGGGCCTGACGGCCGGATGCCGGCGTCTGAAACCCACCGCGCGATTGAAGCCGTCTGGCGGATTGAGGCCCCCCGCCTCATCGCCGGCCTGGCGCGGCTGGTCGGCGACCTGGGCCTGGCCGAGGACCTGGCCCAGGACGCGCTGGTGATCGCGCTGGAGCGCTGGCCGGAGACCGGCCTCCCGCACAAACCCGGCGCCTGGCTCATGGCGACGGCCAAGCACCGCGCCATCGACCGCATCCGCCGGAATGTGCTGGCCGAACGCACGCAGGTCAAGCTCGGGCGCGACCTGGAGCTGCAACAGACGCTGGCCCAGGCGGACGGCCTGGCCGCGCTCGAAGCGGCCGCCGGCGACGAGATCGGCGACGACCTGCTGCGCCTGATCTTCACGGCCTGCCATCCGGTGCTGTCCACCGAGGCCCGCGTGGCGCTCACCCTGCGCCTGCTCGGCGGCCTGACCACGGCCGAGATCGCCCGGGCCTGCCTGGCGCCGGAGGCCACCATCGCCCAGCGCATCGTGCGGGCCAAGCGCACCCTGGCCGAGGCGCGGGTCCCCTTCGAAGTCCCGCGCGGGCCGGAACGCGCGGCGCGGCTGGCGTCGGTGCTGGAAGTGATCTACCTGATCTTCAACGAGGGCTATGCGGCGACGGCCGGCGCGGATTGGATGCGGCCGGCCCTGTGCGAAGACGCGCTGCGCCTGGGCCGCATCCTGGCCGAACTGATGCCGGAGGAGGCGGAGGTCCATGGCCTGGCGGCCCTGCTGGAGCTGCAGGCCTCGCGGCTGCGGGCGCGGGTTGGGCCGGCCGGCCGGCCGGTCCGCCTCAACGACCAGAATCGCGCGCGTTGGGATCAGCTCCTTATCCAGCGCGGGCTGGCCGCCCTGGCACGCGCCGAGGCCTTGGGCGGGGAACTCGGCCCGTATGCGCTCCAGGACGCCATCGCCGCCTGCCACGCGCGGGCGCGCACCCCGGAGGCCACCGATTGGGCGCGCATCGCGGCCTTGTACGATGCGCTCGCGCAGCGGGCGCCCTCGCCCGTGGTGGATCTGAACCGGGCGGTGGCGCTCGCCATGGCCTACGGCCCGGCCGCGGGGCTGGAGCTGGCCGACACCCTGACCGACGAGCCGGCCCTGCAGAATTATCACCTGCTGCCCGCCGTGCGCGGCGATTTGCTGGCCCGGCTGGGCCGGCTGGCCGAGGCCCGCGCCGAGTTCGAGCGCGCAGCCGCGCTGACGCGCAACGCCGCCGAGCAGGCGCTGCTGCTCGAGCGCGCCCGGGCGCTCAGCCCGGACTGAACGCCCGGCCGGCACCCGCCGCCGGTCACCCCTACGACCGCGCCAGCCGCGCGCCCAGCGTCTGGTCTTCCTCCGCCGCCTGCCGCAGCCAGCGCCGATGGTAGGGCTCGGTGTAGTACGCCGAGATGTTGTTCTCCGAGCGGCCGATGTTCCAGCGCCAGCTCTGGGCCGGCTCGGCGCGCACGGCGTAGACCGCCACGCGGTACCCCAGCCCAGCCACGGTGTCCAGCAGCGCGTTGACGTCGTCCGCCGTCCATCCGATGATCTCGGTCACCAGGTGGCGGCGCTCCCACAGGGCCACCCGGGCCACGGCCAGCCCGATGACATTCAACGGCGCCTCCAAATGGGCGGGGAAATTGATGATCGCGCCGCGCTCCAGGCTCACGAAAACGTCGGCGGCATCCAGCACCACCCAGCCGTGAGCGAAGCGCTCCCGGCGGAAGCGGGTCTTGCCGGTGGCCGGCGGGCCCATGATCAGGGCGAACTCCGGCGGCACCCCGGCCGCCGGCAGCGAGGCCGGCTCAAAAAAACGCTCCACTTCAGCCTGCAGGTCAAACATGGCGGGCTCCTTTCTCACCAGGGAGCCTAGCGCCTCAGCGGCCGCGCCGCATGCGGGAAAACCCGCACCGCACCCGGCTCAGTCTTCGGTTGGGTCGGAGGTGTAGTAGAGGTTCAGCAGGGCCACCAGCTGGGCGCGCGACACGGCCGGCAGGCCCCAGTGGACGGCGGCCTTGGCGTAGGCCTCGCCCAGGTGGCGCTCGACCGTGCGCGGGGACAGGGTCAGCCGGGCCGCGATCTCCTGATCGCTGGCGCCGTGGCGGACGAGCACCGCCACCACCCGCCGCTCACCGGCGGTCAGCGCGGTCTGCACAAAGGCGCGGGCGGC
>JAEURL010000177.1 GCA_016789165.1 Anaerolineales bacterium
GTTGGCCGGTCTCCGGGCCGATATCAAGCAGCTTCACTTCGTCGCGGAAGAAGATGTAACCGGCCAGCCAGCGGCGCACGGCGGTCGCCCGGCCGACGCCGGCCAGGCAGACGGCGGTCTCACCTAAATTCAACACCCACAGCACGTCCACGATGCGGGCGATGGGCGTGGTGAGCACGGTCTCGCGGGCCTCGCCCACGGCCAGGTTTTGCATATCCTGAGTAGACATGCGGTGCAGCAGGTCCAGCCGGTCGCGCCCCACGGCGCGCAGGCGGCCCTCGTGCGAGCGGCGCACCGCCACGGCGCCGGCCCGGCCGGCCCGGTACTCAGCGGCCGGATCGCCGTAATGGGCCGGCACCGCCAGCCCCGCGATTGTCACCATCTCCGCCGGTATTGTGTTCATGGCTCCGCTTTCAGCCGCGCGCCGCTAGGCCCCCAGGCTGCGCCGCCACTCCGCCAGGTGCCGGACGTGTTCCTCTTCGTGCTCCAGCACCCAGGTCTTGACCCAATCCACCATGCTGCTCTGCCGCAGCCAGGGGCGCGGCGTGTTGAGATCCTTGTCTGAGACGGACTCGATCTGGCGAATGGTCTGCCGGCGCACGCCGCGGAAATCGGCCAGCACCCGCTCCAGCGGCCGGCCGCGGTTCTCGGCCCGCCAGCGCGCGTTCTGGGCCTCGATCTCGGCCGACGTATAGTCGGTCTTGCCCGGCGGCTTGCCCTGCCGGACCTTGGCCAGGCCCGTCACCAATTCCGCCTCCCAAGCCGTGATGTGCGCCAACACTTCGCTGACCGTCCAATCCCCCAGCGCGCCGGGCTGGGTCAACTGGGTCTCGGTCAGCCCGGCCAGCACCGTCTCCATCTCATCGCGCACCGCCTCCAGGGCGGCGCTCAGTTCGGCAGGTGTCATCCGCTCCCTCCTGGGCGTCTTGATTCTATGAAGCTCCCCGGCGACGGTCAACCCATGGCCGGCGCCTACTTCAGCGTCAGCAAAAAGGCCAGCAGGTCGGCCTGGGTCTGCGGGGTCAGGGTGTCAATGAACGTCTTGGGCATCAGCCCCGGCGTGAAAGTCTCCACCACATACGCGTCCGGCCGGGTGATGGATTTATACAGGTACAGTTCGGCGCTCAGGCCGGATTCGCGTTCACCGGCGCGGGTGGCGATGCCGGCCAGGGCCGGGCCCACAATGCGCTTCTCGGGCTCCAGGGCGTGGCAGGCCGCGCAGCCGGCGGTGGTAAAGGCCGTCTGGCCGGTCGCCGGATCGCCGGCCGGCAACGCCGCGTACTCGGCCTGCAGGTCGGCGGGCTCCAGGGACAACGGCGGGGGCGGGCCGGCCGGCGTGGGGGTGGCAGCCGGCGCCGCCGAACAGGCCGCCAGCAGCAGGCCAGCCGCCGCGCCGCTCAGAACAAGAGTTGTATGTAAGCGCATCTGAGACAAAAGAGCCGCAGGACTGCGCGCCGTGCGGCGCCGCCCTGCGGCCCACTCCTAGTGAAGGCCAACCCGCTTACTTGTAGGCCGCAAGATAAGCGATGATATCGGCCAGTTCCTGCGGCTCGAGCAGCTGCGCGTAATTGCCGGGCATGGCCGGCTGGTAACCGGGCACGATGAAGGCCGCCGGGTTGGTGATCGATTCGTACAGGTACTCCTGGGCGCTCTTGGCCCGCCCGGTGTAGTTGCCCTCCTCCCAGCGCGCCGCGGCGTGATCGGAGACGCCCTTGCCATCCTTCGATTGCCCGGCCTGCCAGGCTGGGCCGACCAAGGTCACCGACGGGTCCGGGGCGATGTGGCAGGCCACACACCCGCGCGTCGTCACGGCCGCCTCGCCGGCGGCGGCGTCGCCGGCCGGCAGCTTGGCCAGCTGTTCCGCCAGCGTGATCACCGGGCCGGGCGAGGGCGTGGGCGTCCAGGAGGCCGCGATCTGCGTCGCCTCCACCGCTTTATCCGCCGAAGAGACCAGGCTGATCCCGGGCACCACCCACACCAGCAGCAGCCCCAGGATGACCACAAACAGCAGGACGATGACCTGATCCAGACCGGTCAGGCGCGGGAGCGGCTGTCCGGCCGCGCCCTTGACGCGGGCCTCCAACGCCGTCAGTTGCTGGGACGGCCAGGCCGGCGGGGCCGTGGCCAGCGCCTTTTCGGTGGCGCTGAAGCGTTCCAGCAAACGCGCCAGGCCCACGCCCACCACGGCCACGCCCACGACGACGGCCGTGATCACGAACAGCGCGCCCTGCCAGGCCAACACCGGGTTGCCGGGGCCGGGGACGATGGCGGCCGGCCAGCCCGCGATCGGGTCGCCGGGCAGGTCAAACAGTTCCACGTTCGCCAGCCGCTCAAAGGGCGTGAAGCCGAGCGGCGTGCCGGCCGCCCAGGAGCGCAGGCCCAGGAAACCCGCCACAAACACCACCAGCACCCCGAAAAAGATCGTCACGGAGCGCGTGTCATACAGAAAGGCCTGCGGCTTCTCACCAGCGGCGGGCTTGGCCGCCGGCCCGGCCGCCCTGGGCTTCTCGGCCGGCTTGTTGGCGGCTTCAGCCGTCATCACCTGCCGGCTGAGCAGCGCCAGCAGCTTGGCCAGCACAATGCCCACCACCACCACCCCGCCCAGAGCGGCCGCCACCACCAGGCCGAGGCCGATGAGCTGTGTAATGGGCAGGTTGAGGCCCGGCAGCTCAAACAGCGTCTCCGACCAATCCGGCAGGCGGTCCAGCGGATAGCCGGGCGGCGTGCCGGCGGCCACGGCGCGCAAGGTCAGAAAGCCGGCCACCAGCACGCCGATGACGGCCCAGAATGTGACCAGCGAGCCGGTGTCGTATAGGAAGGCGGGCGGCGTCCCGGCCTTCTTGGGGGCCGGCGCGGTCGGCGGCGCCGCCACGGCCGGCGGTGTCTGCTTGACGGGCTTCTCATCGCTGAGGGCCTGGGCCAGGGCGCCCACGGCCAAGCCGAACAGCCACCCGAGGAGCACAACGACGACCAGGGCGCCGGCCACGCCGGCCAGGATCACCAGGAGCGTCTGAGAGCCCGAGTTGGGGCCCTCCGCGCCGCTTTGCCAGAGCACGATCGCAATCGCGCCGGCGGCCAGCAGGCCGAAGGCCACGAGCAAAGTGGGAATATATCGACGCAAGGCAGCTCCTCCGAGAATATCCGTCAGCGCGTTTTCACGCGCGCTAGTTCATCTGCCGCAGCCGGCGCCAGGTCCGCCAGCCCCACCCCAGGAGGCCGAGGGCGGCCAGGCCGCCCAAGCTGGCGGCGCCGGCCTGGTTGACCCAGCCCAGGATCTGCGCGCCGAGCGGGCGCGCTTCAGCGGCCAGCCACACCCCGCCATCCGGCCCCACCAACCAATCGACACTGGCGTAGGCGGGTGACTGGCCTGGCGCGCGCACCGCCACCAGCATCTGCCAGGGGCCGGGCCGGCTGAGCGCGAAGCCGCTGGCACTGTAACGCCCGTCCGCAGCGGCCAGCGGCCGGCGCGTCACCACACCGCCGCCCCCCACGGGGAGAAAAGTCACTTCAATCTCGGCGTCCCGGATGGGGACACCGGCAGGGTCCAAGACAATCAGGGACAGGCGATTGAGGCCCAGGCGCGCCGGCCAGAGCTCGCCCGTCAGCTGCGGGCCGCCGGCCGAAGCGGCCCAGGCCGCCGCCCGCTCGACGGGCGCCAACGGCAGCGCCTGCGCGCACAAGGCCGCCCCGATCAGGCCGGCCGCTACCAGCCAAGCCTCCAAGCCGATCTGGCGCAGGCCCGGCCGCGCGCCCGTCATTATACCCCTGGGCCGGCCTCAATCCGGAGTGCGCGCGTACTCGGCGCGGGCTTCCCGCACCCAGCCCACCAGGGCCGTCAGCGCTAGCAGCACCCCCAGGCCCAGCACCACGTTGCCGATTAGGGCGTTGTACAGCGGCCCGACGATCACCAGGCCGAACAGCCCGACGACCACGCCCAGATCCAGCAGGAACGGAAAGATGCTGTTGCGCCGCGGCGGCGGCCCGGCCGGGGCCTCGCCGCCGGCCCCCGGGCCGGCGTGTCCGTTCTGACCAGTGTGGCCGTTCTGGCCGGAGCCGCTCCGGTCTTTGACGGGCGACGGAGTCTGTTTAAGTGTCACGGTCTTGGCCTCAGCGCGGCAGGCTGCTGAAGAATTGAATGTACAGCAGCGAGATAAGCGTGAATACCACCGTCAGCCCCACCAATCCCCAGCCGATCAGCATGTTGCGCAGCATGTCTTTCTTCTTCATCACCACACCTTAAATCGCGATATGAAAAAACCGGTCGGCCACCATCACCGCAAACATCAAAGCCAGGTAGTAGCTGGAATACTTGTACAGGCGGAAGGCCACCTTGTTGGTGGGCTGGCTCATCAGCCAGACGGCGTGGGCCAGGAAGCCCAGCCCGAGCAGCGCGGCGCCGGCCAGATAGACCAGGCCGGCCACGCCGGCGGGCGTGAAGAGCAGCGAGAGCGCCACCAGCACGAAGGTGTAGAGCAGGATCTGGCGCCGCGTCTCGGCCTCGCCCAGCACCACCGGCAGCATCGGCACGCCGGCGCGGGCGTAATCGTTTTTCTTCAGTAGCGAGAGCGCCCAGAAATGCGGGGGCGTCCAGAAGAAGACCAGGGCGAACAGGAACCAGGCCGGCGCATCCACCACCCCGGTCACGGCCGCCCAGCCCACCAGCGGCGGGATGGCGCCGGCCCCGCCGCCGATGACGATGTTCTGGGGCGTGCTCTTCTTCAGGAAGAGCGAATAAGCCACCACGTAGTAGACGCTGCCCACCATCGCCCAGAAAGCGGCCGCCAGGTTGACGAAGACCGCCAGCACGTAGAAGGAGGCCACGTTCAACACCAGGCCGAAGGCCAGGCCGGCCGGCAGGGAGATGCGCCCCTGCGCCAGAGGCCGGCGCGCGGTGCGGGCCATGTGCTTGTCCAGGTCGTGGTCGATCACCTGGTTGAGGGCCGAGGCCCCGCCGGAGGCCAGCGCCCCGCCCAGCATCGTCCACCAGAACAGATCGGCCGGCGGCCAATCCCGGCCGGCCACCACCATGGCCGCGGCCGTGGTCACCAGCAGCAGCACCATCACCACGGGCTTGGTCAGGATGAAGTAATCCACCAGCACCGGCCGCAGCCGCAGCCGGCCGGCCGTCAGCACCACGGCCGCCGTCTTGAGCGGCGCGATGCGCACGTATTGCATGGCCAGGACTGTGAAGACCACCACGCTGATCCAGACGGCCGCGCCGGTCACCACGTGTAGGCTGCTGAAATGCAGCGGGAAGGCGTTGAGCACGTTGGCGGCCCCGATCAGCACCTGCCCGCCGAAGAAGGCCGCGGCCAGGCTGGCGCTGATCACCACCGGCGTGTGCTCGCCGCGCCGCCGCCAGGCGGCCACCACGCTCCCGGCCAGCAGCACGCCCGCAATCAGGGCCAGGAAGCGGTGGCCGACGGCCAGAAAGCCCAGCGGGGTCTCCGGCAGCAGCGTGCCGCCGCACAGCGGCCAGGCCGGGCAGGCCGAGCGCGCGCCCGTGGCCGAGACCCATTCGCCGGCCACCTGCACGGCGAAGACGGCCAGGGCGGCGACGGCGGCCTGGCGGCTGACGGTGTCAAAGTGGATGAGTGAATCGCCCAGGCGCGGATCGCGGCGCAGTTGGAAGGCCACCACCGTGGCCACGCCCAGCAGCGCCAGCAGCAGCAGCCCGCCGGCAAAGTGGACCAGCACCAGGCCCACCGTGGGCCGCAGCAGGCCGAGCAGGAACTGGATCAGGAACAAGCCCAGAGCCAGCCAGGCCGGCCAGACCACCCAGCGCGTCCGGCGGTAGCCGCGCCAGGCCGCCAGGCTGGTGGCCAGAATCAGCGGGAAGGCCAGCGCGGCCAGGATCCGGCCGGCCAGGTCTAAAGCCCCCGACCGGCTGACCGGGGCCAGCCATTGGCCGTTGCACAGCGGCCAGTGCCCCAGGCAGCCGGCGCCCAGGCCGGCCGCGCGGGCGATGCCGTCCACCGCCAGCCAGCCGAAGACCACGCCGGCCGAGGCCAGCGCCAGCCAGCGGAAGTAGTCAACGGCGGGAGAGGGGGGCGGGGCAGAGCGTGTCATGGCCGCATGGTATCACGGAGACGACCCGAAGGGCAGCGGCCCGGCGGGTCGTCTCGGAGTCAGCTGGCGGCGGGCTTCCGCGGCGGATCAGTGCTGGCCGGTGCCCTGGCCGGCCGGACCGCCCTTAGCCGCCCACAGCGGGTTAGGGCCGCTGACGGTCGGGATCTGGGCGAAGTTGTATTCCGGCGGCGGCGAGGAGGTGGCCCACTCCAGGGTGGCGCCGTCCCACGGATTGTCGCCGGCCGGCTCAGCCCGGCGGGCGCTGGCCAGGAAGTTGATGATGAACACCAGCACCGATAACGCGATCAGGAAGGCGCCGATGGTGGAGAGCAGGTTGTAGGTCTCCCAGCCCTGGCCGGCCGCGTAGGTGTAGATGCGGCGCGGCATACCCAGGATGCCGGCGATGTGCTGCGGGAAGAAGGTCAGGTTGAAGCCCAGCATCATCAGCCAGAAGTGGGCCACCCCCAGGCTGCGGTTCAGTTTGAAGCCCGTCATCTTGGGCAGCCAGTAGTACATGGCCGCGAAGATGCCGAAGACCGAGCCGCCGAAGAGCACGTAGTGCAGGTGGGCCACCACAAAATAGGTCTGGTGCATCTGCCAGTTGACGGGCACCGAGCCGAGCATCACGCCGCTCAGGCCGCCGATGATGAACATGGTCACCATGCCGATGGCGAAGTACATCGGCGGCTCCAGCCGCAGCGCCCCGCCCCACATGGTGGCGATCCAGTTGAAGATCTTGATGCCGGTGGGGATGGCGATGACGATGGTGGCCAGCGAGAAGAAGGTGTTGACGGCCAGGCTGGAGCCCACCTGGAACATGTGGTGGGCCCAGACGCTGAAGCCCAGCACCGCGATGCCCACCGACGACCAGGCGATGAAGGTGTAGCCAAAGAGCGGCTTGCGCGAGAAGACCGGCAGGATTTCGGAGACCGCGCCCATGGCCGGCAGGATCATGATGTAGACCGCCGGATGCGAGTAGAACCAGAACAGGTTCTGCCACAGCAGCGGGTCGCCGCCGCCGGCCGGGATGAAGAAGTTCGTGCCGAAGTGCCGGTCGGCCAGCAGCAGCGAGATGGCCACCGAGAGCATGGGCGTACCGAACAGCACCATGAAGGACGTGATCAGCATCGACCAGACGAACATCGGCACTTCCATCAGCTTCATGCCCGGCGCGCGCAGGCGCATGGTGGTGACGATGAAGTTGATGGCGCCGAAGAGCGACGACAGGCCGCCCAGGTGCAGGCCCAGGATCCAGAAGTCGATGTTGGCGCCGGGCGCGAAGGTGCGGTCGGCGGTCAGCGGCGGGTAGGAGGTCCAGCCGGCGTTGGGCACCTGGCCGAAGAAGTAAGACGAGTACATCACCAGGCCGCTGAAGAACAGCAGCCAGAAGGAGAGCGCGTTCAGGCGCGGGAAGGCCATATCGCGCGCGCCGATCATGATCGGCAGGAAGTAGTTGGCGAAGCCGGCCCAGATCGGCACGATCACCAGGAAGATCATGGTGGTGCCGTGCATGGTGAACAGCTCGTTGTAGCGGTCCGGGTCCACGATCTTCAGGTTGGACCAGGCCAGCTGGGTGCGGAGGACCAGGGCCATCACGCCGGCCAGGATAAAGAAGAAGAAGTTCAGACCGATGTACAGGACGCCGATCTTCTTGTGGTCGACCGTGGTCACCCAGTCTATAAGGGACGCCAGGGCGGAACGTTGCGCCGTGGGCAGCGCCTGCGCGTGAGTTGCCATTTGCGTTTCCTGCCTTTGCTAAAGACCTACTTCAGGCTGGTCAGATACGCGACCAGGTTGGCGATGGTCTGATCATCCAGCTTGCGAATGACCATCTTGTTGCCCGGCTTTACGCCCTGCGGGTCGCGCAGCCAACGCGTCAGGTTCTCGGGGGTATTGGCCAGGATGCCGCCGGCCAGATAGGCGCGGCTGCCGACATGCGTCAGGTTGGGACCCACCTGGCCGGCCGCCGGGGTGCCGTCCACCTGATGGCAGGCCACGCAGGCGTTCTGAGCGGTG
>JAEURL010000201.1 GCA_016789165.1 Anaerolineales bacterium
CCGCTTGCGCCTCGTTGTCGCTCATGCGGATTCTCTTTTCGTCGGCGATCCGGGTGGGACGTACGCGCCGCGCACAGGTCGGCCTGATCCTGTGTGGGCCTATCCCGAATTTTACAACCGACCAGACGCCTGTGCGGGGGCAACTTCGCGGCATCGACCAGTTTCGCGAAAATTTCACTGGCGTGAGGCTGAGGCAGCCCTTGTCATTTCGGCCAAAATCGGATATACTCGCGCCAGTTAGGTTCTTCGCGACGTTTGACCCCCCAGTTCTTCCACAACTGTCCGCGGCTTCAAACTTCATCGGATAACCGGTTCCTCGGCGGCTCAGTGCTATCCGCCGTGGCCAACCTCTTTGGCTAGCACGTCCACACGAAAACACGGAATGACATCGACCCTTCGTATCATCCCCCTGGGAGGCCTGGGGGAAATCGGCAAGAACATGACCGTCCTGGAATACGGCCGCGACCTGATCGTCGTCGACTGCGGCGTAATGTTCCCGGACAGCCGGCTGCCCGGCATCGACCTGGTCCTGCCGCAGTTCGACTACCTCGTCAAGCATCAGAGCCGCCTGCGCGGCATTGTGCTGACCCACGGCCACATGGACCACATCGGCGGCCTGCCCTACCTGCTGCGCCAGATCAAGGCGCCGCTCTACGGCACGGCGCTCACCCTGGGGCTGGTCAAGCGCCAGCTTAAGGAGGCCGGCGTGCTGGCCCAGGCGCAGTTCCACACGGTCACCAGCACCTCCGCCTTCAAACTGGGCGCGTTCAAGATCAGCCCGTTCCAGGTGGCCCACTCCATCCCGGATTCGGTCGGCCTGGTCATCGACACGCCGGTCGGCGCCGTGGTCCACACCGGCGACTACAAGCTGGACGAGACCCCGGCCGGCGGACAGACCACGGACCTGGCGCGCCTGCGCCGGCTGACCCCGCGCGGGGTGCTGGCCCTGCTGGGCGACAGCACCAACGCGGACCGGCCCGGCCGCACGCCCACCGAGCAGCTGGTGGCCGACGAGCTGGACCGGCTCTTCACCGAGGCGCCGGCCGGCCGCATCATCATCGCCACATTCGCGTCCCTGCTGGCGCGCCTGCAGGCCATCCTGGACCTGGCCGTCAAGCACGGCCGCAAGGTGGCGCTCACCGGGCGCAGCCTGGAGGAGAACGTGGCCCTGGCTCGCGAGCTGGGCTATCTGAAAGTGCCGGGCGACCTGATTGTGGACGCCGGCGCGCGTGTGCCGGACAAGAAACTGCTGATCCTCTCCACGGGGTCGCAGGGCGAGCCCAGCTCGGCCCTCAACCGCATGGCCGAGGGCGAGCACCGGCAGGTGCAGGTGAAGCGCGGCGACACCATCATCGTCTCCGGCGGCACCATCCCCGGCAACGAGGAGGACGTGGGCCGCATGCTCAACCGGCTCTTCGAGCGCGGCGCCAACGTGATCTACGGCAAGCTCGCCAACGTGCACGTCTCCGGCCACGGCAGCCGGGACGAGCTGCTGGCCATGCTGGAGGCGGCCCGGCCCAAGTTCCTGATCCCGGTCCACGGCGAGACCCGCCACCTGCATCTGCACGCGCGGCTGGCGCAGGGCGCCGGGCTGCCGGCCGAGCGGGTCTTCATCCTGAAGAACGGCGCGGCCTGGACCACCGACGGCCAGCGCGCCTGGGAGGCCGAGCCGGTGGCCGCCAGCGACGTGCTGGTGGACGGCCACCTGGTGGGCGAGGTGGGCGCGCTGGTGGTGCGCGACCGCGAGCGCCTTTCGCAGGACGGCTTCATCGTCGCCCTGATCCCGGTCAACGGCCGCAACCGCCTGGCCGGCGAGCCGCAGCTGATCAGCCGCGGCTTCGTGGCCGACGGCTCGCATGCCCTGCTGCAGGCGGCGCGCCAGGAGATCATGCGCCGCTATCCGCGCGGGCAAGGCGTCGCCAGCGACTCGATCCGGGAGACGCTGCAGGAGTTCTTCTTCCGCCACACCCGTTCGCGGCCGGTCGTCCTGCCCAGCCTGGTCCGGGTCTAAACCCGCCTTTCACCGAAAAGACGCGCAGGTCCTCACCGGCCTGCGCGTCTTTTTGATTCCGTGGTTTGAGCCCGTGCCGGGTATACTGCGCGGCATGGCCGGCCCCGACCGCCCTCTTTACTCCCAGCCGCCGGCCCGGAGGCCTCATGTATCAGACCAATGCCTATGAGGGGATGCTGGCCGAGACCGTGAGCGTGCCCGGCGCGCGCGGCGACATGATCAACGCCTACCTGGCCCGTCCGCTCGGCCCGGGTCCGTTTCCGGCCGTGGTGCTCATCCATCATATGCCGGGCTGGGACGAGTGGTATCGTGAGGCCACGCGCAAGTTCGCCCACCACGGCTACGCGGCCCTATCCCCCAACCTGTATTACCGCGCCGGCCACGGCACGCCGGAAGATGTGGCCGCCCAGGTGCGCGCCGCCGGCGGGGTCCCGGACGAGCAGGTGCTGGGTGATCTGGCCGGCTCGCTCGGCTATCTGCGCGCCCTGCCCTACGTGAACGGCCGGGTGGCCGTCTTCGGCACCTGCTCCGGCGGCCGGCACGCCTACCTGGCCGCCTGCCGCGTGCCGGGCTTCGCGGCCGCCATCGACTGCTGGGGCGGCCGGGTGGTGATGACGCCGGCCGAGCTCACCCCCCAGCAGCCGCAGGCCCCGCTCGATTTCACCGCCGACCTGGCCTGCCCGCTGCTGGGCCTGTTCGGCGAAGAGGACCGCGGCCCGACGCCCGAACAGGTGGCCGTGCACGAGCAGGCGCTCAAGCAGCACGGCAAGACCTACGAGTTCCACATGTACCCGGCGGCCGGCCACGGCTTCTTCTACCACGACCGGCCGGCCTATCGCCAGGGGCCGGCCGTGGATGGCTGGGCCAAGATCTTCGCGTTTCTTCAAAAGCACCTGGGCGCGTAGCGCGCCCCAGCGGAGGACCGGCAATGTGCACGATGATTGTCAGCCAGGTGGCGATTGAGGGCAGCGGCAAGGGGACGGCGGGCTGGTTCCCGGTCCGGCGCGCCGCCGTGTCTTACGACCACCCCTTCCACGCGCCGCTGGAACACGCCCTCAACATCGATTTCACCGATCCGGCGCGCGGCCCGGGCGCGCGGGTGGCCGTCGAACTGACGGCCCAGGCCGCCCGCGACCTGGCGGCCACGATCCTGGCCGTCCTGGCCGAGGCCGAGCGCGGCGGCTTTCTGGAAGCGGCTGAGTGAGGGGCCGCCTACCGGGCGGCGTGGGCGGCGTCAACCGCGGTCTTGAGGTGCTCCCAGGGGGTCTCGTTCGGCACCGTGCAGTCGGCGCCCAGGATGAAGCGCGCCGGCCGCTGGGCCAGTACGGCCGCGGCCGCTGGCTGGATGGCGGCGGCCGGGCCGGCCGCCAGCACCCCTTTGCGTTCCAGGCCGCCCATGAAGGGCCGGCCAAACAGTTCGGCCGCGGCGCGCGGCGTCAACGTCTGCTCCCCCACCAGCAGGCTGCAGTTCACGACGTGGCCGGGGTAATCCCGGAAGGGCGTCAGGTCGGCGTAGCCGCCTTCATAATCGCAGATGTGCAGGATGTTGAACCGGCTCGCGCCGATCTCATCCCACACGGCCAGGTCGGTGGGCTTGATGTAGCGCTCGAACAGGTCGGTGCCCGGGAAGCGGAAGGCCTCGCCGCCCTGGGTGGAGGCGTAGAAACCATCCAGCCCCAGCCGCCGGCCGGCCCGCACCAAAGTCCGCACATTCTCGGTCAGGATGGTCAGGCCCTGCGCCACGGCCTCGGGGTCCTCGCGCAGATGCTGGGCCAGCCGCGCCTCGCCGGCGGTCTGGCGGGCCCACATGAAGGGCGAGTACAGGGTCAGGACCACCAACGCCTCGGCCTGGGCCGCGCGCAGCAGGCCGGCCACCACGTTCAGGGTCGGCTCGAAAAAGGCCTCGTCGCAGCGCGGAAGCCGCGCCCAGTCCTTGGGCGTCCGCAGGTCCGGCGCGGCCGGCGGCTTCTGCTCGTACTGGATTTTGACGAAGTCCATCCCAGTGCGGCGGAAGAACGCCAGGTGCTGGTCCACGGCCGCCTGGCCCTGCTGGGCGGCCGGCTCAAAGTGCAGGAAGAAGGCCGCGGGCGTGGCCGCCGGCGGCGTAGCGTCATAGATCAGGCTGAGCAGTAAATCGCGCTTGTTCATCGTTGGTGCCCTGGCCCCTCCGGAGAAGCCCATGAAAACCAAAGCCTCCGCCCGCCCCGCCACCGATCTGCCGGCCGGCCTGGCCGCGCCCGCCCGGCGAGCCCTGGCCGGGGCCGGCAGTCATCGCCTGAGCGACCTGACCCGTTTCCGCGAAGCCGAGATCGCGGCCCTGCACGGCCTCGGGCCGCGCGCCCTGGCCGAGCTGCGGCGCGCGCTGGCCGAGCGCGGGCTGGCGTTCAAACGCTGAGCCGCGCTCAAGCCGGCCGGTCGATCTCGTCCAAGAGGGCCGGCAGCCGGCCGAGGTGCTCCAGTTCGTAGAAGCCGGGCTGGCCGGCCGGCGGCGGGTCGGCGGCCTCGTGCAGCCAGGTGAGGGCGTACGGCACATAGACGGCGCTGGCGCCCAGAGCCAGCACCGGCAAAATGTCCGAGCGCAGCGAGTTGCCCACCATCAGGAAGCGCTCCGGCGCGATCCCGTGGCGGCGCAGCAGCGCGGCGTAGCCGGGCGCGCTCTTGTCGCTGACGATCTCGATCTGGCGGAAATGCTCAGCCAGGCCGGAGCGCGCGATCTTCTGCTCCTGGTCGCGCAGATCGCCCTTGGTGATCAATAGCAGCGGATAGTGCTCGGCCAGCAGGGCCACGGTGGCGGCCGCGTGCTCCAGCAGTTCCACCTCGGCCGCCAGCATGCCCTTGGCCAGATCGACGATGGCCTGGACGTCCCGGCCGGCCACGCGCCCCTCGGTCAGCTCCACGGCCGTCTCAATCAACGACAGCGCAAAGGCCTTGATGCCGTAGCCGAAGTGCGGCAGGTTGCGCATCTCGGCCTCGTACAGCCGGGCCTCGATCCAGTCCGGGCTGTGGTACTGGGCCAGCAGCGCCTTGAAGCGGGTCTGGACCTCGACATACAGGCGCTCGGTGTGCCAAAGGGTGTCGTCAGCGTCAAAGCCGATGGCGTCAAAGCGGGAGGACATGGCGCAAGTTTACCTTGAATTGAGCGCCAGCCGGCGGCCCGGCCGACGCCCGATAATTCCACCCAACTCGGTCTTGATTTTGTAGAATGTACGTTCTATAATCTTATCATTCAGTTGAGTCCGAGGGTCCTGCCATGTCCAAGATCATGCCTTTCCTGATGTATGCCGGCCAAGCTGAAGAGGCCATCACCTTTTACATCTCCCTTTTCGCCGACGGGCGGATCACCCATATCCAGCGCTACGGGCCGGGCGAGCCCGGCGCCGAGGGCACGGTCAAACTGGCCGGCTTCGCCTTGAACGGCCAGGAGTTCCTGGCCATCGACAGCAACGTCCAGCACGCCTTCACGTTCACGCCGGCCATCTCGCTGCACGTCACCTGCGCCAGCGCCGCCGAAGTGGACGACCTGTTCGCCAAGCTGTCGGCCGGCGGGCAAGTCCTCATGCCGCTGACCCGCTATCCCTTCAGCGAGCGCTACGCCTGGGTAACCGACCGCTTCGGCGTCGCCTGGCAGTTGAACCTGGCCCAATAAGCCCGATGGCCGCCCCAATCCTGGCCGAACACTTCACCAACGCCCTGCTCGCCCTGCTAGACGAGACCTTCGACGACGTCCACGGCTACTACCTGGACCGGGGCACGGCACTGTTTGAGACCCTGGCCGCCGTCTCAGCCGAAACCGCCTCGCGCCCGGTGGGCGGCCGCTGCGCCACCCTGGCCGCCCAGGTGAAGCACACGGCCTTCTACCTGGACGTGCTGGAGCATTCGGCGCGGACCGGCGCCTCCGCGCCCGTGGATTGGGGGGCCATCTGGCGCACCACGGCCGCCGTCACCCCGGCGGAGTGGGAGCACCTGCAGGCCGGCCTGCGCGCGAGTTACGACCGCCTGCAGGCCTTGATCCGTGAGACCCCGGTGTGGCCGGACACCCAGACGATTGCCGAAGCGCTGGCGGCCGTCACCCACACCGCTTATCACCTAGGCGAAATTCGCCAGGCCCTGTGCACGCTGCAATCAAAGGAGAGCTGAGCATGAGTGGAGTCCGTGTTCTGGTGGGCACCCGTAAAGGCGCATTCATCCTGACCTCGACCGCCAAGCGCAAGCGCTGGAAAGTGAGCGGTCCGCACTTCGCGGGCTGGGAGATCTATCACCTGAACGGTTCGCCGGCCGACCCCAACCGCCTGTACGCCTCGCAGTCCACGGGCTGGTTCGGCCAGCTGATCCAGCGCTCCAACGACGGCGGCGAGACCTGGGAGCCGATGGGCAAGGAGTTCGTTTACGAAGGTGTGCCCGGCACCCACCAGTGGTACGACGGCACCCAGCACCCCTGGGAGTTCAAGCGCGTCTGGCGCCTGGAGCCCTCCCTCACCGACCCAGACACCGTCTATGCCGGGGTGGAGGACGCCGCGCTGTTCCGGTCCACCGACGGCGGGCAGACCTGGCAGGAGCTGGCCGGCCTGCGCGGCGTCAAGGGCCACCTGTGGCAGCCGGGCGCCGGCGGCATGTGCCTGCACACCATCCTGCTGGACCCGAGCAACGCCCAGCGGCTTTTCGTGGCCATCTCGGCCGCCGGCGCCTTCCGCAGCGACGACGCCGGCCAGACCTGGCAGCCGATCAACCGCGGCCTGAAATCGCCGTACGAGCTGCCCGATCCGGACGCCGAGGTGGGCCACTGCGTGCACAACCTGGCCCTGCACCCCTCCCGGCCGGGTGTGCTGTTCATGCAGAAGCACTGGGACGTGATGCGCAGCGACGACGCCGGCGGGCAGTGGCGCGAGATCAGCGGCGACCTGCCGAGCGACTTCGGCTTCCCGATTGCCGTGCACCCGCACGAGCCCGAGACCGTCTACGTTGTCCCGATCAAGAGCGACTCGGAGCACTATCCGCCGGAGGGCAAGCTGCGCGTCTACCGCAGCCGCAGCGGTGGAGAGGCCTGGGAGCCGCTGACCAAGGGCCTGCCGCAGAGCGACTGCTACGTCAACGTCCTGCGCAGTGCTTTGGCCGTGGACCGGCTGGACCCGGCCGGCGTGTACTTCGGCACCACGGGCGGGCAGGTGTACGCCTCGGCGGACTCCGGCGACAGCTGGACCGCCATCGTGCGCGACCTGCCGGCCGTGCTGTCCGTGGAGGTCCAAACCCTGCCATGATCCGGCTGGTGCTTCCGACGCATCTGCGGACTCTGGCGCGCGTCACCGGCCAGGTGGAGCTGGAGGTGGAGGGGCCGGCCACCCTCGGCGCCGTCCTGGACGCCCTGGAGGCCCGCTACCCGATGCTGCGCGGCACGATC
>JAEURL010000211.1 GCA_016789165.1 Anaerolineales bacterium
CACCTTGGCCGACCGGCCGCTGGCCGAGCTCACCCAGGCCGAGTTGGTCGCCCTCCTGCAGGCCAACCTCTCGCGCGGCGCCTTCAACAAACTGGAGAAAGAGCGCAGCTTCGCCGACCGGCCGCGCGAGGACGTGCTGGACCTGGTCCTGGAGCGGGTGGTGCAGCTGCAGATCGAGAAGAGCTATTCGCTGACCGAGTCGCTTTTCAACCGGGCCGCCATCGCCCAAGCGGCCGCGGCCCAGTATCCGGACGCCCAACTGCAATGGCGCACCTGGCTGACGCCGCAATTCCTGACCACGCCCATGTCCAGCAAACCCGAATACGCGGGCGTGCGCACGGCGCTGCTGGGCTCGCTCTTCCTGGTGGGCCTGACCATCGCCCTGGCCCTGCCGGTCGGCGTCATGGCGGCCGTCTACCTGCAGGAATACGCCGCCAAGAATTGGTTCAACAGCCTGATCCAGACCAATATCTACAATCTGTCCGGCGTGCCCTCCATCGTCTACGGCATGCTCGGCCTGGCCGTCTTCGTGCGGACCTTGGGGGCGCTCACCAGCGGCGCCGTCTTCGGCGTCACCGACACCAACGGCCGCACGATCCTCTCGGCCGCCCTGACCCTGGCGCTGCTGATCCTGCCCATCATCATCGTCAACGCCCAGGAGGCCATTAAGGCCGTGCCGGACTCGTTCCGTCAGGCCGCCTACGGGTTGGGCGCCACGCGCTGGCAGACCATCTGGCATCACGTCCTGCCCAGCGCCCTGCCCGGTATCCTGACCGGCAGCATCCTGGCCGTCTCCCGCGCCATCGGCGAGACGGCGCCGTTGGTGGTGGTGGGCGCGTCCACCTTCATCACCGCCGACCCAGACAGCCCGTTCGCCAAGTTCACGGCGCTGCCGATCCAGATCTACAACTGGACCGCGCGGCCGCAGGCCGAGTTCCGCAATCTGGCCGCCGCCGCGATCCTGGTCTTGCTCGTTCTGCTGCTGACCCTCAACGCAACCGCCATCCTCCTGCGCAACCGGTTCAGCCGGCGCGTATACTAAGATCGCACGCCTATGACCACCCTCGCCCTCGCCACCCGGCCGGCCGAACAGGCCGACCGAGACACTGCCGCCGGCCGCGCCCTGGCCATCGAGACCCGCCGCTTTCACTTCTACTATGGCAGCTTCAAGGCCATCCACGACGTCAGCCTGTCGGTGCAGGCCCAGAAGATCACGGCCATCATCGGCCCGTCCGGCTGCGGCAAGAGCACGCTGCTGCGCGCCTTCAACCGGATGAACGACTTCGTCTTCGGCGCCCGCGTCGAAGGCGAGGTGCTCATGCACGGCCGCAACCTGTACGCGCCGGAGGTCGACCCAGTGGAGGTGCGCCGGCGCATCGGCATGGTCTTCCAAAAGCCCAACCCCTTCCCCAAGAGCATCTACGAGAACATCGCCTGGGGGGCGCGCATCAACGGTTTCAAGGGCGGCAAGCCCGAGCTGGACGCCCTGGTGGAAGGCGCGCTGCGCAGCGCGGCCCTGTGGGACGAGGTCAAAGACAAACTCAAAGCGAGCGGCTACAGCCTGTCCGGCGGCCAGCAGCAGCGGCTGTGCATCGCCCGCGCCATCGCCGTCAAGCCCGAGATCATCCTGATGGACGAGCCGTGCTCGGCCCTCGACCCGATCGCGACACTCAAGATCGAAGAACTGATGCAGACCCTCAAGCAGGATTACACCATCATCATCGTGACCCACAACATGCAGCAGGCCGCGCGCGTCTCGGACTACACGGCCATGATGATGCTCACCGACGACGGCCAACGCTCCGGCACCGTCATCGAGTTCGACGACACCCAGAAGATCTTCACCCGGCCCAGGGACAAACGGACGGAAGATTACGTCTCCGGGCGTTTTGGATAGGAGCCGCCATGCCTGAGAAAACCAAGGTGCTCTTCCTGTGCACCGGCAACTCCGCCCGCAGCCAGTTGGGCGAAGCCCTGCTGCGCCACCGCGCCGGCGACCGCTTTGAGGTTCACAGCGCCGGCCTGGAGCCGAAGGGCGTCAACCCGTACACCCTGCGGGTCCTGGCCGAGCTCGGCCTCGACGCCAGCGGGCAGACCTCCAAGCCCTTGAGCCAGTACCTGGGCCGGGTCCACTTCGGCTACGTCATCATCGTCTGCGCCGACGCCGACGAAAAATGCCCGGCCGTCTTCCCCGGAATGGGCCAGCGGCTGCGCTGGCCGTTTGAAGACCCGGCCGCCGCCGAAGGCCCGGACGAAGTCCGGCTGGCCAAATTTCGCGCGATCCGCGACCAGATCGACCAGCGCCTGCAGGGCTGGCTGGCTGAATTGGACCGCGCCGCCTGATCCCGTTGTATACTTCCGAGGCCCGAACTGGCCCGCCACCGGAGGAGAACGCCGTGACCATGCCTGTCCCCCGCCGCTCATTGTTCGACCAGGGTCTGCGCAATGTGCAGGACGACCTGCTGCGCATGGGCGGCCTGCTGGATACCGCCATCGCCCAGGCGATGCAATGCCTGGCCGAGCGCGACCTGGATTTGGCCCGCCGGGTGGTGGTGGACGACGCCAAGGTCAACGCCATCCGCTTCAAGATCGAGCAGGACTGCGTGACCCTGATTGCCACCCAGCAGCCGGCCGCCACCGACCTGCGCTTCCTGGTGGCCGCCATGAACATCATCAGCGACATGGAGCGCATGGCCGACCACGCCGCCGGCATCGCCAAGATCGTCCTGCGCATGGGCGATCAGCCGCTGCTCAAGCCCCTGATCGACATGCCGCGCATGGCCGACGAGGTGCGCGGCATGATCCGCTCCGCCCTGGACGCCTACGTCACCCGTGATGTGGACCTGGCGCGCAGCATTGCCAAACGCGACGACGTGGTGGACGCCCTGTACGAGCAGATCTTCCGCGAGCTGATCACGTTCATCACCGAAGACCCGGCCACCACCACCCGCGCCCTGTACCTGATGTTCAGCGCCCACAACTTCGAGCGCATCGGCGACCGGGCCGTGAACATCGCCGAACGCGCCATCTTCATCGCCAGCGGCGAGATGCAGGAGCTCAACGACACGACCGCGGCCGAGGCCAAACCCAAGGCCTGACCGGGCCCGCCCGTTAAACGCCGCCGGCCACGCCGCCCAGCAGACTCGGGGCGGCGTGGCCGGTTTGATTTACGCGCCTCATCCGCGTTTTAGGCGCGGCGGAGCGACTGGGTCGATCAGGTCAGTCTGCGCCGGGACTGATTAGGGCGCCGCTGAGCGCCGCGGACCGCTTCGTCGGAGCCGCGGACCAGGCTCGCGGCCTCAGAAATCATAGGTAAATTCACCCCAGGGCGTCACCTGGCGGCGGACGGCCGGGGATTCTGACAGAGCCTCAATCTCCTCGGCGGTGACTGAGCGGCCAAGCTTGTGAGACAGGAAGATGCCGTCCAGGACCAGCATGGTGTGGAGACAGATCAGGGGCGTATTGATGCGCGTCTCGTCCGTGAGGTCGCCCCGCAAGTAGGCGGCCCATTGGTGCTGGTTGTTATCGAACCAGATGATGTTGGGATCCAAAAGCTGCTCAGCGGATTCGTTCAGCGCACAGTTTATTTTCTTGTCGACCATGAGCCCATCTTCAAACCCGAAGAATTCCAATTCGGGGTGCCGCTGTTTGTAGAGCTCCGGGTTCGGAATACGGCCTCCGTACACGTCGATATTGGTCAATTTGAGGCCGCCCAAGCCGCCCGCCAGAAAAGAGGTGCCGACTTCGTCGATGTTGAGGGCCCAATCCTCATACATATCCATTGAGAGGCCATTCTCAAAGCGGGCCAGGCCGACCGCCAAGTCCTCGACCTCATAGGCCTTGCCTTTGAGCAGGCGTTCGTCCGTGTAAAACTCGTGGTGCGCCACGCCGTAGACGCTTTCAAGTTTGGGCAGGCCCAGCAGATAGAGCATTTGCGAAACATGGTAGGTGCCGATATCAAACATGGGGCCGTGCCCGCCGATCTCTTTCGAGAAGAAATCGGTGCTCAACGGAAAATCGACCCCGGGGCGGCCAATGCGCCGGTGGCCGACCGAGCGCACGTGATACACCTTGCCCAATTTGCCGGCCCCGATCAGGCGTTTGGCAATCCGGGTCTGATTGTTGAAAATCGAGCTGCACTGGACGGCCAGCTTGACCCCGTACGTGCCGGCGGCCTGGTAAAGTGTCTTGGCGTCCAGATAACTGCCGGCCATCGGCTTCTCGGAATAGCAGTGTTTGCCGGCCCTCATCACCGCCACGGCCATGGGAGTATGCAGGTTGTTGTGGACGCACACGTCCACGGCCTCGATATCGTCCCGGGCCAGCAGCTGGCGATAATCCGTGTAGAGGTTGCGGACGCCGTATTTTTCCCCCCAGGCCGCCAGCTTCGCCTGATCGATGTCGCAGCCCGCGACCACGGTTACCCCGGGCATCTTTTGCCAGACCTGAACATGCAGGTTGGAAATCGCGCCGGTGCCGATGATGCCAATTCGTAATTCTTTCACAAGTCAGCTCCAAGAGAAACGCAGGTGGACGGCTGGCAAAGCGGTCATTGATCGGCCAGCCAGTTGGCTCATTATGGCACGGGAATGATCGGAGCTCCCCTGACGAGTGGACTACTCAAGCCGGCCAAAGCTCATCGACTCGCTGGCACGCTCTCCGGTGCCCTCCCGCCTCAAGCTGTGGTGGGCGGCTGAGCCATGGGGTTCAGCTAGCGCCGGCTAGGCGGCCGGGCTCACGCCGGGGTGATCGGCATACACGCCCCGGTACTCCGGCGGCAGCAGGGCCGCAATCCGGCACATGATCTCCTCGGTATAGGTCTTCAGCGCCTGGCTGTCGGCGCGGCCGCCGTCGGGCAGGCGGAACGGCGGCCCAATCCGCATGTGCACGGGCGTGCGGCGCAGACGCCGCAAGTTCTCGGTCAGGCGTTCGGTCCCCCAAATGCCCACCGGCAGGATCGGCACGCCGGCCCGGTCCGCCAGGTAAGCCGCCCCTACCTTGCCGGCCTGGAGCGTGCGGGTGCGGCTGCGCGTCCCCTCCGGGGCCATGCCGATCGGCCAGCCGTCCTTGAGCGTGCCCACCGCCTGGCGGATGGCGCTCAGATCCGCCTCGCCGCGCGCCACCCAGATCACGCCCACCGTCTCCACAATCTGGCGGATCGGGAAGACCCGGCGCCATTTGTCGGCCGCGAAGACCGTCATCTGCCGCGGGAAGTACGACATGATCAGGGTCGGATCGGCCAGGCCCAGGTGATTGACCACCGCGAGGAAAGAGCCCTCCAGCGGCACGTTCTCCACCCCGGACACCTCCGCCCGGAGGAGCGTCCCCACCAGCAGTTGAAACACCCGGCGGGCCAGGCCATAGACCCGCGGGGAAGCGCGCCGCACCGGCTCATACTTCATGGCTGACCCTCCACCCACAATTGATAGGTGACGGCCGCCTCCCCAACGACGGGCGTCGTGATCGTAAAGGACCGGGCTTCGCCCGGCGCGAGCGGGGCCTCCAGGGCCAGCCAGGCGCAGCCGGCCACGCGCCCGGCGCCATCGTAGACCGCCAGCGCCACGCGCACCCGGGCCGGCGTGTCGGGCGCGGCGTTGCGCACCGTGCCGACGGCCTCCGCCAGCGGGCGCTCCATCCGCGCCTGCCCCACCGTCAGCTCCAGCGGCAGATAGCGGCCGGCCGACGCGCTCAACGGAAAAGCGCTGGCCGCCGTCACGCCGATGGCGGCCACACCGGCCGGCGGCGCGGGAAAGAACGCCACCAGCGGCAGGGCCGCTCCGGCCGGCAGTTGGTTCAGGGCCGGCTGGGCCAGGGCCTCGGCCAGCGGCAGGCCGTCGGCGCCGGCCAGCGTCAGGCGTGCCGTCACGGCCTCCACTGGCTCTGGGCCGGGGTTGCGGGCTTCGACGAAACAATACTGCGCGCCATCCGCCAGCGGATAGCAGACCGGCGCCCCAAACTCCACGGGCACGGGCGTGGGCTGGACCCCGGCCACCACCACCGGCGCGTCGGACGAAATGGGGATGATCAGCACCGTGCCGATGGACAGGGCCTCAGGCAGCACGCCCGGATTGGCTTGCTGCAGGGCCTCCAGGCTGAGGCCATACCTGACCGCCAGGCCAATCAGCGTTTCGCCCTGAGCCACCACGTGCGTCACCGGCGTCGGCGCGGGCGTGGCTGAGGCGATGATCACGGGCGTGGCCGGCGGGGCCGCCGGCGTCGCCGCTTTGGGTGTGGCCGCCAGCGCCAGCCACTGGACGGTGGGCGTGGCGGCCGGGGTTGGCGCGCCCGCGCAGGCCGCTGTCAGCAGGAGAATACCGATAATCTTGCGCCGCATCGGGCTGATTATACTGTCCACCGGGGGCCGTATGCTAGAATTCGCGCCGTATGGCGGATGATGTCACCCTCGACCTCGACCGGCAGGCGCAGGCCAAGACCTACGCCCGGCAGCGCCGGCGCCTG
>JAEURL010000221.1 GCA_016789165.1 Anaerolineales bacterium
TGTAGGCGTCGTAATCGTCCGAGAGGTTCTTGGGGCCGCCGTCGTTCGGGTTGGGCTGTCCGCCCGGCACCAGCACAGCAAAGAAGTAAGTGCCGTCCGGGCCAAGGCCGTTGGCGGCCGGCCCGCCGTTCAGCCAGACATATTCCTTGCCGTCATAGATATTGCAGTTGACGCCCGGGTTGCCGTTCTTGCAGTGATTGCCGGGATCGGCCGCCTGGTTGACGGTGGTATACCCGGCGCCGCTGACCGCGAAAGCGGGCCCGGCAACGGCCAGCGCCAAAGCCAGGATCAGGCCGCTGATGAGCCCGATCCGCAACCGACGAGACATCGCGTTAATCATCCAGTCGACTCCTGTGAGGGCGGGGTGATAGAGGCTTTCGTTTGATCCGCAAGGTGTGGCCGGCGCTCACCGCATGGGCACCTCCTGAATGAACTGGCGAGGACGCGCACCAATACAAGCCCGGGCCGCCTCGCCCTCGTAAGGCGGCTGGTTGTGGGCCCGTCTGCCTGAGACGGGAGAATCTCGATTGGGTTGAACCACAAAATCAGGCCGCAAGGCGTCCCCCCCGCTGGCGTCTGACCAACCCTGCCAGCAACCTTCCGGCCGCGCCGCGCGTCGACCAAAAAACAAGAGATAAAAGCTCTTGTTTTTGAAACCGTTAGAAAACGGTATAAGTTACGACCAGTCCGGTGCCGGCGGCGAACAAAAACCGGCCCGCCTTGGGGCCGGTTTGAGGATGGGCGAGGGAGAGGGGACGCGGTCGCTCAGGGCCGCGCCGGCTGGGCCGCCGGCACCGGCCGAGTCCAGGCCAACAGGCCGAGGCCGGCCAACAGCAGGGCGCTCCCACCGACCAGCAGCGGGCCGAGCCACTCCAGCACCAGGTTCTGGCCGTGCAGCCAGTGGCCGGCACTGGCCCAGGCTGGCGCCGTGACGGCCAGCAGGCCGGCCACGCACAATGACAGGCCGGCGGCTGTCCGCGGGCCGCCGTTCCCGCCCGCGTCCGCGCCCGTGAAGATCCCCTTCCACAGCCGCGGCAGGACCACAAAGGCCAGCAGCGTCAGGGCCGCCACATACAGGCGCAGGTCGTTAGGCATGCTCTTCCCGCGCAGCAGCCGCGAGGTGACGATGTGGAGGCCGGCGGCCACGATGATGACGACGAGCGTGATCAACGCCGCGCGATACGACCAGGCCCGCCCGCGGATCAGGCCGTAGACCACCCCGCCGCCGGCCAGGCCCAGGCCGACCGTGACGACGACGAAAATCTGGTACAGCCACTTGTACGGTATCAGCGCCGCCATCGAGTCGTAGGCCTCGGGGTTGAAGGCCGCGCAGTAGGTGCCGGCCCCGCTGACCAGGGTGACCAGGGCGGTGGCCGCCATTAGGACGATGGCGGCGATCCGCGCCGCCCCTCCGGATCGATTCGCTTGAGACATGGCTTCGCCTCCTGTGCGATCACGCGGCGCCCAGCAGCAGCATGGACGCCAGCATGTAAAGGGATGCGAACTTGAACAGCCCGAAGTTGACCCGCGGCGAGGGCCGCCAGACGCTGACGGCCGCCAACCCGGCCAGCCCGGCCCCCAGGCCGGCCAACACCTGCAGCGGGCCCTGCGCCAACCCCACTACGGCCGCCGCCGCCAGCATGGTGCCGGCCGCCGCCAGGCTGGCGCCCGCGATCAGGGCGCGCGTGACCGCGGCGCCGTAGACGGCCGGGAAGGTCGGCACGCCGGCGGCGCGGTAATCGTCCGCGTATTTCAAGCTGTAGGTGAGGATGTGGGTGGGGATCCAGGCCAGCACCGCCACGGCCAGCAGGCCGCCGGCCAGATCCACATGGCCGAGGGCCAGGACGCGGCCGGCCAGGGCCGGCATACCGCCCGAGAGTCCGCCGATAATCACCGCGTACGGGGTGCGGCGCTTAAGCCAAACCGTGTAGACCACGGCGTCCAGCAGGAGGCCGGCCAGGACCACGGCCCCGTACAGCGCGCCGAGGGCCAAGGCCCAGCCGACGCCGGCGGCCGAGGCCGCCAGCCCCAGGCCCAGCACGGCCCGCGGGTCCACCTGGCCGGCCGGCAGCGGGCGCGCGCAGGTCCGCTTCATCCGGGCGTCGATGTCACGGTCGTGGACCATGTTGAGCAGGGTGCTGCCGGCGATGGCCAGGCCCAGACTGCCGGCCAGCGCGCCCAGGGCCGGCCACGTGCCGGGGCGGTCGAGGGCCGCGCCGCTCAGGTAGCCGGCCAGGCCGGTCACCAGCAGCAGCCCGGTCTGCAGGCTTTTGATCAACGAGAGATAACGGCGGAGCCGGGCCATGCTCACCTCGCGCAGCGGAAACCCACCGCCGGGCTGAAGTACGTGGGGGTGGCGTTGTTGACGGTGTAGGCCCGCAGGTTGTAGGCGTACGTGTCCTTGCTGCCGCCGCGCAGCGAGCGGTAGTGCACACCCTCATACAGGCTGCCCGTCCATTGCCAGACGTTGCCGGCCATGTCATACAGGCCGTATGGGCTGGCATTGCTCAACGTGGCGTAGCCGGCGTGTGTGCCGCCGTTGTAGAAACCCACCGGCGTGGTGTCGCCGCCGCTGCCGGCCAGGCTTTCGAAAAGGTCATGGCTGCTGTAGAAGTTGGCCTGGTTGCGCGCGATCTCGTCGCCCCAGGGGTAGGAGCGGCCGTCCGAGCCGCGCGCGGCCTTCTCCCATTCGGAGTCGCTGGGCAGCCGCCAGCCATAGAAGGCGCAGTAGGCCTGGGCCCCGAACCAGGTGACCATCACCATCGGGTGGTCGGCGTACTCGGGCGGCGCGCTGAAGGCCTGGCCGTCCCAGCGCAGGCGTGTGCTCGGGTCATCCAGCGGCACATAGGCATAGTCGCCGGGATCGATGCGCTCCTCGTGCTTCAGCCCGTGGAACGGGTCGCCGGCGTAGAAGCCCAGCACCTGCCCTTCGGCCACGCGCACAGCGCCGGCGGCCAGGGCGGCGTTGAGGTAGCGCGCGTATTGGGCGTTGGTCACGTCGGTGACCATCATGTCATAGTCGTAATCCAAGGTGGCGGCCTCGCCGTGCAGGCCGAGCTGGAACGGGCCGGCCGGGATAGTGGCCCAGGCCTCGGCGTCCACGCCCGCCGCCACCACCGGCGGCGCGGCCGGCGCCGGCGCCGCGCAGGCGGCCAGCAGGAGCAGGGTCAGGCAGGCCGGCAGCAGTGTGCGCGCCATAGCCCCTCACTTTTCTCCGGACCGGGCTTCGGCCAGCTCGCGCGCCCAGCGCCCGTTCCGGGTGAACAGATCCACTAATCGCCAGCCCATCAGCAGGCCGAGCATCAGCAGGACCGTGGCCAGGCCGGCATCGGTGAGCAGCATCAGCCCGGTCACCAGCGGCTGCTGGGCGGCCTCGCCCACGAACAGGCGCTTGGTCTCAAACACCGAGACCGTGGCGAAGGCCAGGTCCGAAGCCAGCAGCACCGCCCAGCCGAACCACTGCCGGACGCGCCCGCGCAGGCCGGCCAGGTCCGCGTAGTAGAAGAGGATGATCGTGGCGATGATGCCGGACAGGATGTGCCAGTGGCCGGTCAGGGCGATGCGCTCCTCGCGCAGCGGCCACTGGCGGAAGACCGCATCCAGCTGGACGGCCATGAAGATGCCAATGAAGGTCACCACGAAGTTCATGTAGACCATCTGCCACAGCGCCCCGAAGCGCAGCGGGTCATGGAAGAGCGCGCCCAATTTCTGGAGGAGCGTGGGCCGGCTCACCCCCGCCTCGGCCAGCCGGGCCGCCGTCTGCTGGCGCCAGCCGTAGTAGACCAGCAGCAGTGAGGCCACCAGCACCGGCAGCGAGCCGACGTTGATGATGATGTGAGCCGTGCGCTCGTAGACCACGATGGACCAGACGCCGATATCGATGATGAGGGTGCCGGCGATGAGCAGCGGCACCGCGAGCTTGTGCAGCCGGCCCTTGAAGTCGAACCAGCGGCTCAGGATCAAGGTCAGCGCTACCGCGATCAGGGTCAGCATGATGTGCAGGTGGCCGATGACGGCCAGCGCCAGGGTGGTCTTCTCGGGCTGGCGGATGATGTCCTCGGCCAGGAAGGCTGCCTGGCCGCGCCCCCAGTAGGCGGCCGGCACCGCGCCGAACAGGGCCGAGATCAGGGTGGAGACCGCCATCACGAAGAAGGCCAGCCGCTCCAGATCCCAGCCGCGCCAGTTAGCGTAGGCTGGGTCGGTCACCTTGTATTCCGGCCGGAAGGGCCAGAGCGCCTTGGCCAGCAGCAGGCCGGCAAAGAACACCAGGCACTGGCCGAAGATGAACAAGCCATGGAAGAGAAAATCGTGCCCGAAGTAGGCGAACCACATCCCGAAGAGCATGGACGTGCTGTAGCCGAGGGTGATGGTGCCGTTGATCAGGGCCGGCTCGTGCGGACGCAGGGGCAGGCGGGCGGTGATGAAGTAGACCTCGATCGCCACCACGGCCTGGGCGATGGTGTGGTAGAGCAGGATGATGCGGCCCTCGCGCTCGGCCGGCAGCAGCTGCATGCCGGTCAGCCGCACCCACCACTCGCGGATGCCCAGCTCCGCCATCGGGCCGGAAAGCAGGCCGAACAGCACGGTCTCCAGCGAGATCAGGGCGATGGCGACCAGCACCAGACCCTTGGTCGAGCGGAAGAGGTAATCAAACCGCTGGGTGAGCGCCCGCATCCATGCTCCTCCTGAAACATCCGGTTCTGATTG
>JAEURL010000250.1 GCA_016789165.1 Anaerolineales bacterium
TCGTGGAATTCGGCATGATCGCCTGCGGGCTGCTGCTGCCCTTGGCCCTGATCTGCGGCCCGCTGCGCGGCATCCCGCCCTTCTGGATCGCCATCGACTGCTCGTTCGGGGTGTTCGGAGTCATTCCGCTGGTGCTGGCGCACCGGCAGATCAAACGCCTCCTGGCGCTCCCATCCGCGCCCCGGCCGGCCGGCCCGCTCGGCTGAGCCCGCTGCCCGGCCGCCGCGCCGTCTCCGCCTGCCCATCCCCGCCCGCGGCCGGCCCCAACGGCCGCGCTTCCCACCGGTCTGGCGTCAATCCGCCTGGCCGATCTTCGGCGTCTGGTTTTAGGACGATCGCCACTGCCGGCAACAGTTCACGCCGATATAGTGAGGCAATCGTTGTCAGATCAGGGAGGCTGATATGTCACCTCGGTTCAAGTGGGGGCTCATTGCGGGAGCCGGTGTTGCGGTACTCAATCTGTGTGGCGGGATGCTGATGGGGGTCTTCAACAATTGCCTGTCGGTGATCACGGTCACGCTCGCCGCGGCGGCGGCCGGGTACTTCTGTGGCCGCCAGGAGAAAGCCGGCGAAGCCGTCCGGGCCGGGGCCATCGCCGGCGCCCTGGTCGGCTTCATCAACCTGGCCAGCCAACTGGTGGGGGGCACGCTCGGCGGCCTGATCGGGGCCGGCTTCCTGAGCGCGTTTTCACAGTCCTCGAGCTCCGATCCCACCACCTGGCTGAAAGGCGTGGGGGTTGGCTTCGGCCTGATCATCGTCCTGGCGCTGGTTTTTGGGGCGGCCCTGATCTTCCTGGGCGCGGGCGTCGGCGCCCTGGCGGCCAAACTGGCGCTGCCCGCCGGCCAACCGGCCGACTAAGGCCTTGTCCATTGGATGAAGCCGGGCGGCCAGTTGCATCCCGCCCCCCTCAGCCGGATGCTGGCGAGAGCGCGCCGGCCTCGGGGCGGGCGCGCCAGGCCGGCGGCCGCACCGGGCTTGCGCCAGGCGACGATCACGCTAGACTGAGCGCAAGGAGCGTTTCATTGCGAGCGGCCGGGCCGGCCCTCACCTTTGAGCGGCGCCGGTCGTTCAGAGAAGAGGAGGCGGGGATGAAAAGGACCGCGCTGCTGTTTGTGGGGATGCTCGCCGGAGTCATCCTGACCGTTGGCTTCTTCCGGATTGCTCCCAGCCAGGCGACGCTGGCCGCCGGCGGGGGCAGCGACGAGTCGCCGCCGGCCGCCCTGGCTCCGGGGATCGACGGGGCCAGCGCGCTGCCGACGCCGATCCCGGGCGAAACCTTGGTGTATTTTGCGCCGTCCGATAACGACGCCACGGCCACGGTGTTGTTTCTGTACAACACCGATACCGTCACCCACACGGTGGCCGTCCGTGGTTTCAATTATGCCGGGGCCTTGGTCTATTCGGCCAGTGTGGATATTGCGGCGAGCGGCTTCGTGCGCCTGGCCAGCGATGCCATCGTGGCCACGCCCCCGCCCAGTTGGGCGACCCCGGCGCCCGTCATCGTCAACTTTACTGACTCCACCTATCTGGCCAGCCTCTCGCTGCCCAAGGGCGTCAAGGCGGAGGGCTATGTGCTCTTCAATCCGGGGACCAGCACCGTGGACCCGCGCCTGGATCAGGGCGCCATCCCGCTGCGCTTCAGCACCGATCCCGCCACGGTGTTTTTGCCGGCCGTCCAGAACAATCCTTGATGCTCGGCCGGCGGCGGGAGGCCGGCCGGGTGTGATCTTGCCAGGTTGAGAACGACGCCATGCAGCTACTGCCCTATACCGAGGCCTGGGAGGCCACCGACCCCCACGCCAACTTCAAAGCGGATGTCGCCCAGTACACGGCCGTTGACCCATTGCCGACCCTGGAAGGGCTGAGCCAGGCCACCGGCGTGCCGGGGCCCTGCCTGGCCCGCTACATCCTGGTCAAGTACGCGGCCTCCAATGCGGATGCGCTGCTGGCGATGGGGCCGTTGGTGCTGCACCAGATGGAGCAGTTGATTGCGCAGGCCGAGGCGGAGGACAGCGTTCAGGCGCGGCTGCGGGCGTACGAAGGGCTGCGGCAAATCGTGGCCTGGCTCCAGGCCGGCCTGCGCGGATAGGTGGACAAAATGGCCGAGCACTCCCTCCAGGTCGTCACGGGCGCATTTGGGTATTCCGGCAAATACATCACCCAGAAGCTGCTGGCTCAAAACCAGCGCGTCGCCACTCTGACCAACTCCGTCAACCGCGCCAATGTGTTTGGCGGCCAGGTCAGCGTCCACCCGTTCAATTTCGACCGGCCGGCCGAGCTGCGCCAGTCGCTCAGCAACGTCGACGTCCTCTACAACACCTATTGGGTCCGCTTCAATCACCAGCTCTTCAAGCACGCCGACGCCGTCGCCAACACGCTGGCCTTGTTTGAGGCCGCCCGGCAGGCCGGCGTCCGGCGCGTCGTGCACATCAGCATCACCAACCCGGACGAGCACTCGCCGCTCGAGTACTTCAGCGGCAAGGCCCGGCTGGAACGGGCGCTGATCGAGTCCGGCATGTCCTACGCGATCCTGCGGCCGACCGTGTTGTTCGGCAAGGAAGACATCCTGGTCAACAACATCGCCTGGGTCTTGCGCCATCTGCCGGTCTTTGGCGTTTTC
>JAEURL010000265.1 GCA_016789165.1 Anaerolineales bacterium
TCACGGTCCTGCCCGGCGCCGGCCATGTGCCCACCCTGACCCAGCCCGCCGCGGTGGCCGCGGCCATCGCGCGGTTCCTGGACGCGTTCTAGGCCGGCCACGTCATGTCCCACGCCTGCCCCCAGTGCGGGGCCGTCCTGCCCGCCGAGGAGACCTGTCAGGATCGTTTCACCGTCAGCCAGCTCAGGGAGATCGAGCAGCCGGCCTATTACGCCGTGCACCACCTGAGCGTGCCGTGTTACCGGCTCCAGCACAACGGGTATTCCCGCCTGGGCTGGCTGGAGGTGAGGCAGCTGCTGTTCAAGTTTATCTATGAGAACTGGACCCCGGCCATGGCCAGGCGGCAGGCCCGGATCAGCGCCGACAGCGGGCAGCGGACCTGGAGCTTCACCAAAGGCCCCAAGCTGGCCGGCGTCGAGCACATCGCCTGGAGCCTGACGATCGCGGACGTCCGGCTCGATACGGCCGAAAACTATGGCGCGGACGTGATCGCCTGGGCGAAATCAATCCTGGCGGATTCGGAGCCGCTCGTTCGCTCGGCCGGCCCGGCGGCCCCCCGGTGAGCCAGCCGGCCCGCCGCCGTCAGGGGTGGTTGTAGACGTAGAAGATGTAATCCTGGGACGTGGTCTGGACCCCCAGATCGTTGAGCAGCCGGAGCAGCTGCGCGCGGTGGTCGGTGCCGTGGTTGACCACGTGCAGCAGCACCTGCCACACCACCAGGCCTCGATCCTCTTCCGGCTCTTGAATGGGCCGGCTAAACAGGTCTTCATCCCGCAGGCCGGCCAGGTAAGCCCGCATCCGCGCCTCAACCTCATCCCAGCTCGCGCGAATGACCGCCCGGTCGTCGGCGAGCGCGGCCGGCAGCGGCTCGGCGGGCTGGCGGCCCTGGAGTTCGCTGAACCAGACGTCGTCGACGCTCATGAGGTGGAGGAGCTGGTCGCGCACCGATCCCTGCGAATAGGCCGCCGCCTGCGTGAACTGCTCCGGCGCGAGCGGCAGGACATAGGCGTCCCAGAGCTTGCGATTCTCGGCGAAGTGATAGTTATAGAGATGGCGAAGCGCTTGGGCATTCATTGTGCTTGGCTCCGCTGCCGGTGGTTTCCGGGAGTATAGCACACCCGTTCTGGCGAACCGGGGCCGGGCGGTTTGCGGCGGCCGGCCGGCTGTATAATCCCGGCCTCATCCGCCCATTGCCGCCCCCAACTTAATTCGCAGGAGCCTGGGATGTCTCGCCTTGCCGTCCAATCCCCCACCGCCGCCGCCGTTGGCCCTTACTCACACGCCGTCTGGGCCGGTGAGCTGGTCTATCTATCCGGCCAGACGCCGTTGGATCCGGCCACCGGGAAACTCGTCGAGGGTGATGTCGCCGCCCAGGCCGCCCAGTGCTTCCGGAATCTGTTCGAGGTCCTGCAGGCGGCCGGGCTGACGCCCGAGCACGTCATCAAGGTCAATGTCTATCTGGTTGACATGACGGATTTCGCGGCCATGAACCGGGTCTATGCCGCTCAATTCAATCAGCCCTATCCGGCCCGCACGACAATTGGAGTGGCGGCCCTGCCTCTGGGAGCGCGGATTGAGATCGAGCTGATCGCCCGGCGCGGCGCCTGAGCGCCGCCCCGCCCTCCCGCCTAGAACCAGGCCACGGCGCGCCGGCCCCCGGCCGCAGCCGGGTTCACGCCTTCCAGTTGAGGACCGCCAGCAGGGGATAATGATCCGAAGGAAACTGGCCGGCCGCGCTGGTCTGATCGACGGCGGCCTCCGCCACCGCGAAGTGGCCCGACACCAGGATCCAGTCGATGGCCTGCCGGGCGGCCGGAGCGCCAAAGCCATGAAAGGTGGGCTCCGCCGCTGAGCCGGGGTGGGCCAGGCGGTAAGCGTCAAACAGCACCTCGCTGTCGGCCAGGAGCCGGTAGGCCGGCGAGGCCTGGTCGGCGTTAAAGTCGCCGGTCACGATGACCGGCGCCGGCGGCCCGCTGTGGGCCAGCCAGGCGCGCAGCAGCCGGGCGGCCTCGGCGATGGCGGCCGGCTGATAATCGAAATGGGTGTTGAGGAAGGTCAGCGGCCGGCCGGTGGGGATATGCAGCAGCTCGGCCCAGACGGCCGTTCGGGCGAAGGTGCTGTCCCAGCTCTTGCTGCCGGGCACCGCCGGGGTGTCGCTCAGCCAGAAGTGTCCGGCCCGCCGGAGCTGGAAAGCGGCCCGCCGGAAGAGCAGCGGGGCCATCTCCAGCGCCGAATCGCCGCCGCCTTCGCGCCGCACGCCATAGAACTCATACGCCGGCAGATGGGACCGCACAAACTCGGCCTGGGCATCATCCCGGCATTCCTGCAGGCCGAGGAGATCGGGCGCAAAGGCGTGGATGCGGGCCAGCGCCAAGGCCCGGCGGTTCTCCCAGCGGTGCTCGCCGTCCGGGGCGGTGCCATAGCGGATGTTGAAGGACATGACCCTGATGAGGGGCGAGGCAGTCATAGAACCGTGGTGCTCCCAGGCGCGGCCGGCGGCCGCTCCGGCTAATCCGGCTTGAACTCCAGCAGCTGCCAGCGATGCTCGGCCGGCGCATACAACAGGCGGGCATAGCCCGTGTCGCCAAAGCTGAAGGCGATGCCCTGTCGATGGGCCGCGGGCGGGACTCCCAGGATTGACCGCAGGGCGGCGTTGAGCACGCCGCCATGGGCAACGACCAAATAGCGGCCAGGCCCGCGGCGGATCACGCGTTCGACGGCGCGCGCCGCGCGGCGATAAAGCTCCCACTCCCCTTCCCCAGTGCCGCAAAACGGCTCATACGGGTTCCGAAACGCCGGCAGCGGATATTGTTCGGCCGCCGCCGCATAAGACAGCCCGGCCAGCGGCCCGTTGTCCATCTCCATCCAATCCGGGTCGGTGTCCACCGGGACGTCCAGCGCTCGCCCAATCAGCGCGGCAGTTTCCGACGCGCGCTGCAGGCTGCTGGCGACGATGTGATCAAAGTGGAAGCCGCGCGCCGCGAACTCACTGGCGCGGGCCTGGACCTGGGCGCGGCCGATGTCGGTCAGCGGGGAGTCGTAGCGGCCCTCATGCACGTGCTCGTCGTCGGCGCGGGAGCGGCCATGCCGAAGGAAGGTGATGAAGAGTTGCCGGTCCATGAGCGGGTTTGGCGGTGAGCGCGACCGGGCGAGGCGGGCCAGGTTAGGCGGCCCGGTCTTCCAGCCGGTCTTCGATCTCCCAGACGTGGTCCAGGATATGCCACGCGGCGCGCCGAACAAAGTAGCGCGGCGGCCAGCGCTTCCCTCCGCGCGGCCCGTATGGCGCGATTTCGCCCTGCGCCGCCGCGGCCAGTGTCTTCAGGATGGCCTCGCGGAGCGGCGCCGGGGAGGGCGGTGAATTCGCGGGCGCCCGGCCGCCCAATTGGGCCAGGTAGCTGGCCTCCGCGCCGAGCACGTGCTCGACAATGCCGGCCAGGGACCGCCCGCCGCCGCGCGGGCCTGGGCGCAGGGCCTGCCCCTGGGCCTGGTCAACGGCGGCGTCCATGGCCCGCCAACACGCTTCCAAGATGGCCTGGAGGCGCCCCAGTTCGAGCTCAGCCAGCGGTTGGATATCACTGGCCGGAATCCGATCCGGCGCGCCGAAGTCGGTGGTGGCGCTGCCGGCCAGGCGTTCGGTGATGACCAAGGCCGCGATATCGGCCGGCGCCCGGAAGCCCAGCTTGGTCGAACGCAGAACCCGCGCGTAGCGCGGGCCAGCGGCCAATAGGCCCGCGAGCGCCGCGGCCTCATCACGCCCCATGCGGCACCAGCCCGGCCAACCGAGCGCGGCCGCGAACGTGCGCCGGGCGCCGCTTTCCAGGTAGATCTCAAACGTCTGGCCGGGCTGGCGGCTCATGACAGCTCCCGCGCCTGCCGCAACGCGCCGGCGCGGGCCGGATGAAGCGCCCGGCGCCATAGGTTCGGCGGTCCCGGGCCCCCAAACCGCCGGCAAAGCGTTGAGAAAGCGCCCATTCCTCGTTCTGAACAGAATTGGCCGGCCAAAGTATATATGGTGAGGCCTATCCGCGGTAGCCATCTTCCCCAGGGAGCAACCCATGCCGAACGCCCCGTCAATCGTCCTGTCCGCCCTGCTGGTCAGCCTGGCCGCCTGCCAGGCGGCGCCGGCCGCGCCGTCGCCGGCGGCCCCGGCCCTGGCTGAGTCCGCCACACCGGTCGCACCATCGGCGAGCCGCCGGCTGCAAACCGCGGTGGGGGAATTCGCGGTGGTGGCGGCCCGCTATGTGGAAGAAGCCAATGGCACCCGGCCCCAGCCCGGTGAGAGGCTTCTGCTCGTCATCCTGGCGCAGCCCAACCTCGAACCCCTGACCCCGAACGACCTCTCGCTGGAGGCCTTCGAGCAAGCCGTGCACGATCCCGGCGCCGGCGGGGTCTACTTGTTGGGGGCGGA
>JAEURL010000300.1 GCA_016789165.1 Anaerolineales bacterium
TCCGCCCAGACTCCGGCCTGGTCCACGGGGTAATGGCGGCTGTGGCCCTCGGCCGTGCACAATTCGGCCAGCGTCCGGGTGGACCAGGTCTGCAGGCTCAGCGTGACCTGATCCGGCTCCACGAAATGGAAATAGCCGATCTGGCTGTCCGTGACCACCTCGGCCTCGTCCAGCGTCAGGCGCAACAATTCGTCCAGCGGCGCCTGGGCCGCCCGGTCGCTCAGGCGCAGGCGGGCCTGCAGCAGGGCTTCGGCGCGGCGGCGCTCGGTGACGTCGGTGAAGAAGCCCACCAGAACATCGCGGCCGGCCACGCGCATCGGGTAGCCGGCAATATCGGCGTAGAAGTGGGTGCCGTCGCGCCGCCGGCACGGGATCGCGCTGGCCCGCGTCCGCCGGCCGGCCGCGATGGCGCTGAACTCCGCCTGCACCCGCGCGGCGGCTTCGTCGGGATGCAGACCGAGCACGGACAGGCTTTGCAGCTCAGCCAGCGTGTAGCCGAACAGGGCGCACATCGCCGGGTTGGCGTACTGAAACTGTTGGCCGGCGGGATCGACAATGACGATCCCCTCGCCGGTGCCCTCAAACAAAACCCGGTAGCGCTCCTCGCTTTCCCGCAGGGCCGCCTCGATCTCCTTCCGTTTGGTGATGTCGGTGAAGGTGGTAAAGACCTGGAACGCGGCCGCCGCGCCCGGCTGGAACTGGGGGATGGCGTTGACCACGATCCAGCGGTGGCGCGCCTCGCCCGGGTGAATGACCCCCATGACCACATTGGACACCGGCCGGCCGGTTCGCAGCGCCACCATGGCCGGGTGGGCCTCACCCGAAAACGGCGTGCCGTCCTCGTGCAGGGCCTGCCAGCTTGGATCAGTCGAGGTCCGGCCGCGCATCTGGGCCAGGCTCAGACCGAGCAGGTGTTCGGCCGCCGGGTTGGCGTGGACGATTCGGCCGGCGGCGTCTTGATAGACGACGCCATCCGCCATGGTCTCAAACAGACTGCGGTAGCGCGCCTCGCTTTCCCGCAGGGCCTCTTGCGCCCGGCGCCGCTCTGTGATGTCCTGGACCGCCCCGTGGATGCCCACCACGCGCTGCTCGGAGTCGCTCCAGACCGGGTGGGCATAGATCTGCACCCAGCGCTCGGCGCCGCTCTTGGTCAGCACACGCACTTGGCTGCGCACCGGCTGATTATTCAGGATGACGTTCTGATCGCGCGTGTCCACCACGCGGTCAGCCGGGTGCACCAAGGCTTGCCAGCCGCCGGCCGCCACGTATTCGGCAAAGGTGTAGCCGGTAATCCCCTCAAAGGCGCCGGCCACCCAGTCATGGGTGAGTTCGCCGGCCGGCCCCACGCGCGTTGAAAACGCGTAGTCCGAGACCACGGCCGTAATCAGGCGGTAGCGCTCTTCGCTGTGGCGCAGTTCGAGCTCCATGCGCTTCCGGTCCGAGATGTCGCGCGTGGTCCCCACCACCTCCAGCCCGCCGTCCGGCTTGCGCACCAAGGTGGTGGCTACCTCAGTGCAGACCGTCGAGCCGTCGCGGCGGACCTGTTCCAGCTCCATGCTCTCGCGGATCGCGGCCGGGTCGCCGGCCAGGAAGGCCGCCGCGCGCGCCGGGAGGCGGGCCTCAACCGCCGCCAGGGAAGCCGGCGTGAGCACCTCCGCCAGGGTCTGGGCGAGGGTCTCTTCCACCCCATAGCCGCGCAGGCGCTCGGCGGAGGGGCTCATATAGGTAAAACGCATCGTCGCCAGGTCAATAACCCAGATCACGTCGGCGGTATTGTCGGCCAGCAGCCGGTACTGGGCCTCGCTCTCGCGCAGCGCCATCTCGGTCAGGCGGCGCTGGCTGACGTCCTGGCAAAACGCCATGAAGCGGTCCGGGCCGAGGCGCACGGCATGCACGGAGGCCCATACCGTCCGGCCAGCCTGGTGGCAAAAGCGGAGCTCGCCGTCGGCCACGCCCTCGGCCACCACCGTCTGAAAATGCCGCCGGCCCGCCTCCAGGTCCGGCGGCGCGATCAGGTCGGGGATGCTCATCTGGGAAAGCTGTGCGGCCGAATAGCCGAGCAGGGCGAGCGCGGCCGGATTGAAATCGACGAAGCGTCCGCGCTCATCGGCGACGAAGATGGCCAGGGGCGCGTGCTCGATGTAGGAGCGAAACTTGGCCTCGGCCGCCCGCCGCTCGGCTTCGGCCCGCTGGCGGTCGGTAATGTCCTCCATCACGGTCAGCAGGTACTTCCGGCCCTGCGCCTGGAAATACTCGGCCGAGAACAGGCCGCTGCGCACCTCGCCGGCCTTGGTCCGGATGGCCACCTCGAAATTCCGCAGCCGGCCATCGGTCTGGATGGTCCGCAGGGCCTGGTCACGCTGCTCCGGGATGGCGAAGAGCCCCAGCGACGCGGGGGTGCGCCCGATGACGTCGGAGCGGTCATACCCGAGGCTCTGCAGCAAGGCCTCGTTGACCTCGGCGTAGCGGTGGGTGCTCAGGTCCGTCAGGGCCATGGGCAGCGGGCTGGCCTCAAAGACACGCAGGAAGGTCTCGTCGGCGGGGACGCCGGCCTCCAGAAACAGGATCGTCACGCCGGCCGCGTCCGCCGCGGACAGCCGCCGCGCCGTCACCGGGAACAGCGTGCCGTCCCAACGGCAGCCCGTCAGGCCGACCGCCTCCGGCCCGGCCCAATCCGGCAGCAGGCGCTGCACGGGCTGCCTGTAGGCCTCGGCCAATGGGCAGCCAAAGAACTGTTCGGCAGCCGGGTTGAGGGCCAGGAGCGTCTGGTCGGCCGCCACGGCCAAGCCGGCCTCGGCAAAAGGCCGCAGGACTCCTACCCAGGCGGTCAGCAGCGTATCGGGCGGGTTAATGGACATCACGAAGTTTCCTGGGCGCCGAAGCCAGCGGCGCCAACCAGAGGCGGGCCGGCCTAGGCCAGACCTCTAGGACTGTGTTCGGCTGGATCGCTGTCAACTTAAACCGGCCGGCTGGGCCGGGCCAGTGACGATGTTCCTTTTCCAGGCGGGCGGTTCCGCCGCGCGGGCCGGCAGCCAGACCTCCATCACCGTCCCTTGCTCGAGCTGGCGGCAGGCCTGGACGCGGCCGCCGTGCTTCTCCACGATGGATTTGACGATGAACAGGCCCACGCCCGTGCCCGGGATTTCCTGGGCGATGGCATTGCCGGCGCGGAAAAAGCGCGTAAACAGATTGGGCAGGTCCTGCGGCGGAATGCCGATCCCGCTGTCGCGCACCTCCACCCGGTACCCAGCCTCGTCCCGAGTCAGGCGAACGGCCACCTGGCCGCCGGCTGCGATCCGTGCGCAGCGCGTCCCAAACGTCCACCAGGGCGAAGGCGCGGGCGGCCAGAGGGATATAGCCTCCCCGCCAGGCCAAACGGGTAACCGCTGCCGTCACAGCGTTCATGATGATACAAGGGGATGTCCAGCGCCGGCCGCAGCTACGAGATCGGCTAGAACATCTCGTAGGCGAAGTTGGGGTGCTGGCGCATCAAGCGCCATTCGTCGTGGGTGAGCGACCCGGGTTTGTTCAGGATGTCGTTGGGGATCGAGAGTTTGCCCACGTCATGCAGAATCGCGCCCCAGCGCAGGTACTTCAAGGCCGGGCCGGTGACGCCCAAGCGTTCGCCCAGGGCCATCGTCACCCGGGTCACCCGTTCCATGTGGCCGGCAGTTTTATGGTCGCGCAGATCCAGGGCCCGCATCCAGCCCA
>JAEURL010000340.1 GCA_016789165.1 Anaerolineales bacterium
GCCGCCCAACCCCATGGCCGCTTCGATCGCCAAGCCGGCCGCCGCGTCTTGGACGGGCGGCAGGAGTGGCGCCGCCCGGCGCAGCAGCGGGTGGGAGCCGGCCCGCGAGTACCGGCCGGGGCCGGCGTACCGCGCATTCCAGCGGAGCGCATCGGCGGTCGGCATATTCAGCTCATGGCCCCCGGCGCGCAGCGTCCGCCCGCGCAGCCTGGCCCGCGCTGGCAGCGGCCACCGCCGGGCCCTTGGTCGGCCCGGCCGGCCAGCCAAAGGCCGTCAATCGGAAGCTTGGAGCCCATGCCTCTCACCTCCCGCGCCGCCAGCCCGGTTGACCGATGGTGGCCATAGCAGCCGGCGGCGACATTATCGCTTAACGGGTCACACGCGGCCACCACTCCCTCAAGCCGCCACGGTCGGCTGTGTGGCTTAGCCGACGCGGGCGGCCAGAGCCACCGGCGGCTGGCGGCGAAAGCCAGCCCAGCCAAGGGACAATCATCAGCGTTACACTCACGAGCCAGCGCTCCCGATCTGGGTCTCGATCCGTGATGATCAGGCCATCAACCGCGACGGCCTCGGGCTTCTGCTGAAGCTGGAGCGCGATCTCATGGTGGTCGGCCAAGCCCAGGCCGCGATCCTGGCCATCCGGTACGGGCTGGACAAATAGCGGCCGGGGCGGCGTTTCGGAATCCGCGGCCGGCCCGTCTGGCGCCGGTCAGCCTGCGCCCATCCTCTACACCCCGCCTATCCTGAGTGCCCGACGCCCTGGCGCCCCGGGCTCAATATCCCTTAATCCCGTCTCCACAAGATCGCCAGACCGGCCCGCTATGCTCAGGCCAGTCAGACAAGCAGCGGCGCGGCCCGGCCACGGTGCCGGAACCCAAGCGCGCCGCACACCCTTCGTCTCGAAAGGAAGGTTTCCCATGTTGAAGAAGTTTATCGGCGGCGGCCTCGCAGTGGGGCTGGGCGCACTCCTGATCTTCGGTTCCGTGACGGCCGTTCAGGCCGGCTCCGGCCGCGGCGGCCGGCCGCCGGCTGGCCCCGGCACCGGCGGGCGCGCCGGCGTGACCCAGCCCGTCCCCGGGACGGCCCTGCCGGCCGCCGATCCCGCCGGCCTGACCGCCGCCGAGGGCGACGGCCTGCTGTTCATGTACGAGGAGGAAAAGCTGGCCCGCGACGTATACACCGCCTTGTACGCGCAGTGGGGCCTGACCACGTTCCAGACCATCAGCCAGAGCGAACAGGCCCACCTGGACGCCGTCGCGGTGCTCCTCGAGCGCTATGGTTTGGCGGCCCCGGCGCCGGTCGCGCCGGGCGCATTCGTCAACGCGGATCTGCAGGCCCTGTACACGGACCTGATGGCGCGCGGCAGCCAGTCCGCGGCGGAGGCGCTCCAGGTCGGCGGCCTGATCGAAGAGGTGGACCTCCAGGACCTGGGCATGCGCCTGGCGCAGACCGACCAGGCCGACATCCAGCAGGTCTACACCAACCTGCAGGCCGGCTCAGAAAACCATCTGCGGGCCTTCGCCCGCGCCCTGGCCCGGCAGACGGGCGCGACCTACCAGCCGCAGGTGTTGAGCCAGACGGAAGGCCAAGCCATCCTGGCCGGCAGCCCCGGCAACGGCGCCGGGCCGCGCGGCGGCCGGCCGTAGCAGGCCCCGCTCTGCCCGTGAGCCTGGGGAGGCCCCGTCCGGCTGGACGGGGCCTTTTTGTTGCCCGGTTCGACCCGCGCTGGCGGATACGGGCGGGTGGACTAGAATCAGGTCCGTCCATCCGTCCCGGCCAATGGAGGGCGCCATGTCGCGGTTGTGGTCGTGGATCGTCAGCCTGGGCGGCCTGTATCTGGGGGCGGCCGCCGCCTTGTGGGGGATCACCGAGGCCTACACCTATTTCACCGGCCAACAGCTGCGGGATTGGCTGGGCGATTACTGGCTGTTGGTGTTCTACGGCGGCCCGCTGCTGTTCGCCGTGGCCGTCCAGCTGCGCCGGCGTCCGGTGGAGCTGTCCAGCGCCGACCTCGCCGCCCTCACGCGGGCGGCGGTCGATCTCAACCCGCAGGGGGCCATCCGGCGGCCCTATCACAACGTCGAGCTCAGCGACCAGGAGCTGCGCCAACGCATCGCCGAGCGCAACCGCCAGCGGCTGCCCACCTACCTGCTGCGGGAGGAATACCGGCGGCGCCTGGGCCAGCGCGAGCGCCAGTAGCCGGCAAGCTGAGTCCGCGCCACGAGCCTGGAGAAACCGCCATGCCGATTGAAATCCGCTTCCTGCAGCCCGGTGATGAAGCGCAGCTGGAGCACCTGGCCGCCGACGTGTTTGACGACCCGCTCGTGCCCGCGGCGGCGGCCGCTTTCCTGGGCGACGCGCGCCACCATCTGGCCGTGGCGGTGGACCAGGGTCAGGTGGTGGGGTTCGTGTCCGCCGTGCACTATCTGCATCCCGATAAGCCGCGGCCGGAGTTCTGGATCAACGAAGTGGGCGTGGCCCCCTCCCACCAGGCGCGGGGCATCGGCAAGGCCCTGCTGCACGCCGTGTTGGAGCGGGCGCGCGGCCTGGGCTGCGCGGAGGCCTGGGTGCTTACCGAGCGCGGGAATGTGCCGGCCCAGCGGTTGTACCAGGCGCTGGGCGGCGAGGAAGCGCCAGACGAGATCGTAATGTTCAACTTCCGCCTGGACGCGGGCCCCGCCGGGGCGTGAGGGCTGATGAGACCGATCTTTCAGAGCTGGACGTTTGAGAGCGTGCTGATTGATGACCACGGCGGCGTGGTCGAGCGCCGGCCGCACAGCGGACAGCTGGCCGTGTTTGATCTCGGCCACGGCGTCCAGCTGGAATTGGCGGCCGTGCCGGGCGGGGGCTTTCAGATGGGCGCCTCGGCCGGCGCCGAGGAGGAGCGGCCCGCCCATCGCGTCAGCCTGGCGCCGTTCTGGCTGGCCCGGCACCTCGTCACGCAGGCGCAGTGGCAGGCCGTGATGGGCGGCCAGCTGCCGTGCCGCTTCCGCGGCCCGGACCTGCCGGTGGAGAACGTCGCCTGGGCCGAAGCGCAGCGCTTCTGCGAACGGCTCACCCGCCGGGCCGGCTGGCGCTTCCACCTGCCCAGCGAAGCCCAATGGGAGTACGCCGGCCGGGCCGGCACCACCACGCCCTTCGCCTATGGGCCGACGCTCACCACGGAGCTGGCCAACTACTGCGGCGAGCACGCCTTCCCGGCCGGCGCGCCACGGGCGGTGGTCGCCGGCCTCTACCGGCACACCACCACGCCGGCCGGCCGCTTCCCGCCGAACGCCTTCGGGCTGAGCGATATGCACGGCAACCTGTGGGAGTGGACGGCGGACACCTGGCACGCCAGCTACCACGGCGCGCCGGCGGATGGCAGCGCCTGGACCAGCGGCGGCGAGTCCCAGTGCCGGGTGGTGCGCGGCGGCTCCTGGCACGACGTGCCGGACGCCTGCCGGAGCGCGGCCCGCGCCCGCTTCGAGGCCGCGGCGGGCGACGACCTGGTGGGCTTTCGAGTGGCGGCCGCGCCGGCCTGAACGGCTAGCGTAAGTAATGCGCATTCAGATGGCTTTTCGTTGAATCAAACGCAATTTTGCACGGCCCCTCTGGCCGGCGGTAGCCTCGCCGCCGGAGGAAGCGCCTGTGGACACATCGTCGGCGGAATGGCCGGTCACCAATACCGAACATGGCATGTTGGTCGCGATGGGCGAGTTCTTGCGGCAGCACGGGTTGCTGGAACGGCTGCAGCAAGTGCCCATTCCGCAGAAGGCGCATGAGTTCCCGCCGCAGGCCAAGCTGATCGAGTTTCTGATCGGGATCATGAGTGGCATCGAGTACCTGCAGGATCTAAATCATGGGCCGCAGCCCCTGGTCGCGGATGCCGAAGTCGCGACCGCTTGGGGCCTGAAGAAGTTCGCCCACTTCACGACCGTGGGCCGGACGCTGGAGTGCTGCGACGCTGCCACGGTCACCGCGCTCGAAGCGGCGATCACGGCCTTCAGTCGGCCGTTCATCGATGCGGCGGTGCATGAAGAAGTGCGGCGGGGTCACCGCGTCGTGCTGGATGTAGACCTGACCGGCCGGCCGGTCAGTCCGACGAGCACCACGTATCCGGATGCCGCTTTTGGTTGGATGAACGACCAGGTGCGCCTGGGGTATCAGTTGGCGCGGGTCTGTCTGTCGCCGCAGACGGGCGAGCGGCTGTGGTTGGCGGGGTTCCATCACCGGGGCGACACGGGCTCGGCCGAGTGTTTGCAGGCTTTGGTCCAGGCCGCCGAAGCGCAGTTGGGTCTCCGGCCGCAGCGCCGACCGGAGTTGGTCGACCAGCGCGTGGCGGCGCAACGGGCCGAGATCACGCGCACCCGCCGGCTGTTGAAGGAGCGCCAGGCCCAAGTCCAACAGGCGGAAGCGAAGCACACCGAACTGATTGGCCGGTGTTATCACGCGGAGCAACTCGTGAAAGGCCACGTTTCCAAGGAAAAACAACGGCGTTTGCGCACTCAGCTCGCCGGCTGGCGGAAGCGGCTGCCGCGGCTGGCGGCGCAGCTGACCCAGGCGCAAAAGTTGACGGCCCAGTATCAAGCGCGGTTGACCGAGCAAACGGCCGCCCTGACCGCTTTGCAGCAGTGGCGCCGCCGGCTGGCGACGGACAACCTGACCAACTCCACGCCGCCAGAGATCGAAGTCCGCATGGACGCCGGCTTTGCCTCGGGCGCTAACTTGGCTTGGCTGCTGGAGATGGGCTATTGGCCCAACACCAAGAGCCCGAACACCCGGACCACCAACGCTCTGCGCGCCCGGCTGTCGCGTTCGACGACCTGGGTCCGCGTGGGCCAGAACGCCGACATGACGTTGATCGGTGAGCATCACCTGCATGGCTGCCCGTACCCGTTGACAGTCGCGGTGGAACGCTTCAAGGTCAAGAGCCGCTTCAAGTACAGCAGCCTCGTCCGCTACGGCCCGCCGCCGGCGCTGCCCGAGTGGTTCAATCAATACAATGGGCGCCAAATAATCGAGGCCGCCAACAAAGAATTGAAAGGGCCGTTCCATGTCCAACATCTGATGACCCGTGCGCCGGCTGGCTTGAAGATCCAAGTCATTCTGACCGGGCTGGCCGCCAACTGCGTCCGCTGGTATCAGCCGTGGTTGAAAGCCTGTGCGGCCGCGCCGACGCCCAGCGTCCACCGGCTACTCGACAGCCCCAAAGCGTTGGTGTGCGTGGCGGCCAACTCGGCCGCCTTGGTGCAACGCACCGAGCACGGAACCAGCCTGGTGTTCGGGCCGCGGAGCGCGTTGCCCGGAGCCGGGTTCACGCTGCACGGCGTGCCAGCCATCCAGCTGCCCTTGGGCTACCATCGGCCGTTCAAAAACACATTTCATTCAACGAAACCGGCGCTGAATGCGCATTCGTTACGCTCGTGGGAGAACGCGGTGGCCAACCCTGAATCCGGCCGCGCCACGGTGGTGGTCGGCACCGATGACGGCACGGGCGGCCAGGTG
>JAEURL010000341.1 GCA_016789165.1 Anaerolineales bacterium
GCACGGGCTGGCCGTCCGCCACCAGCCAGCGGACCACGGTGCCGGCCGTCATCAGCAGGCCGAGCTTGGGCATGATGACTTCGGCCGCCATCGCTCATTCCTCCAGCGCGGCCGCCGCGAACGGCCCAGAGCGGCCGGCGGCCAGGGCCCGCAGTTCGTCCACGGCGGCGCGGGCCGCGGCCGCCTCCTCCGGCGGCAGGGCCAAGGCCGCGAACTCGTCCTCGTCCAGCACCAAGCACGAGCCGTCCGGGTTGACCCACACGTCCAGGGCCAAGTCCACCTGGGCCACCTCGTCGGCGGACAGGCGGGCCGGCCGGGCGATGTTGCAGTACCAACCGCGCAGGCCGTCGTGGCCGGCCGCGTGGATCTCGAACACGTTGTACCAGCGGTCAGTATAGAAGTGCTCGATAAACCGGTCGCCGCGTTCGAAGGTGGTGTAGCCCAGCTCCAGCCGGTCGTAGCGGGTGAAGAAGGCCTCCACCGTGATCGACGTGGGAGTGCGGTCCAGCACCCGGCTGGCGGGATAGTGAAAGGTCTCGCGGCCGTTCAAATCAAGTTTGCGGATGATGAAATCAGGCATGGGGTGGCTTTGCCGAAAGTGTGAGCCGGCCTGGCCGGCCCCTGCTGCGATAGTGCCACCGTCCCCGCGGCGCGTCAAGCCTGAGAGCTTCCCATTCCGGGCTGTCATGGGGATTAGAGGATGTTTTGCCCTACAAAGCGCCGCGCCCCGCTCCCAGAATGAGGTTGTCCCCGCCCCAGCGGCGTTTCCATCTCCATCCGGAGGTCGCAGATGCGGATCGTCCTCATCGGTCAGGCAGCCTTTGGCGAAAAAGTTCTGGACGCTTTTCTGGCCCGCGGCGAGTGCGTGGCCGGCGTTTTCTGCCCGCCGGATGCCCCCGGCCGGCCGGACCCTTTGGGCCAGCTCGCCCAGCGGCACGGGCTGCCCGTCCACCAGCCGCGCCGGATGCGGGCCGCGGGCGTCTATGAAACGTTTGCGGCCCTGCAGCCGGACCTGGCGGTCATGGCCTTCGTCACCGACATCGTCCCGGAGCGCTTGCTGACCTATCCCCCGCTCGGGACGATCCAGTTCCACCCTTCCCTCCTGCCCCGCCACCGCGGCGGCAGCGCCATCAACTGGGCCGTGATCCAGGGCGAGACCGAAACGGGCCTGACCATCTTCTGGCCGGACCAGGGCATCGACACCGGGCCGATCCTGCTGCAGAAGACCGTGGCCATCGGCCCGGACGACACGACCGGCTCGCTGTATTTCAATAAGCTGTTTCCGCTGGGCGTCGAAGCCCTGGGCGAAGCCGTGGACCAGGTGCGGGCCGGCACGGCCCCGCGCCGGCCGCAGGACGAGGCGCTGGCCACAGCGGAACCGTTGTGCACGGAGGCGCTGACCGGCATCGATTGGGCCCGGCCGGCCGGCCAGGTCTACAACCTGATCCGCGGCGCCAACCCCCAGCCGGGCGCGGCCACGGCCTGGCGCGGGCGGCGGCTGAAAATCTTTGATTGCGAGCGGCGGGCGCAGGGCCTGGCCGGCCGGCCGGGCGAGGTGCTGGCGGTGGCCGGCGACGGGTTTGCGGTGGCGGCCGCGGACGGCGGGGTGTGGGTCAAGCGGGTCCAGCTGGACGGCGAGGCGAAGACGAAGGCCGGCGAGTTTGCCGCCGCGCACGGCCTGGCGGCGGGTGACGTCCTGGGTTGACGGCCGGCCGCTACCCGGCGGCGGGGCGGCGGGCGGCGGACAGATCGCGGCAGAGCCGCACCCCCTCCATCGCGTCGCCGGCCCAATGGTCGGCGCCCACGTAACGGAAGATGTGCTCGTCCATCAAACCGCCGCCGATCATGATCGGCACAGTCAAGCCGCGCTGGGCGAGCTCCGTCTTGAGCAGCGCCACGGTCGCACGCATCGACTCGTGGGATGAGCTGATCAGGGCTGACAGGCAGATCACGTCCGGCTGAACGGCCAGCGTCAGCCGCAGGAACTCGGCCGCCGGCACGTCCACGCCCAGGTCGGTGACCGCGAAGCCGTGGCTGGTGAGCAGCATGCCCAGCATGTTCTTGCCGATGTCGTGGATATCGCCCTGCACGGTGCCGAGCAGGATGCGCCCGGCGGCCGGCTCGGCGGTGCGCTGCTCCAGCGCCGGCCGCAGCAGCTCCACGATTTCGCGGAAGATCTCGCCGGCCATGATCAAGCCGGAGAGGTAATACTGGCGCACCTCGTACAGCTCGCCCACCCGCCGCAGGCCGGCCTGGCAAGCCGCCACAATCTCGAAGGGGTCGCCTCCGCGGGCCAGCCGGGTCTGCACCAGGGTCAACGCCCCGGCCTCGTCCAGGTCGGTGATGGCCCGGACCAGTTCGTCGAGCAATGTCGCTTCAGGCATAAGCGGGCTCCCGGCTAAGGCTCACTCGGCGCCGCGCAGGCCGAGGCGGCTGGTGAAGCGCAGGCGATCGCTGCGGCAGATAAACCAGCCCCAACTCACCGGCCGGTCGTCGAAATCGAAGAACAGGTGCTCGATCCGGAAGGCCGCCGCCGGCCGGCTGGCTTGCAGCAAAGCGGCCTCCTCTTCGGTCAACAAGGTGGCCTCCACGCTCAGGTCGCCGTGCTTGAGCATCGTCGCCCCGGCGCCGCCAAACAGCCCGCGCAGCGCGGTCACGTCCATCTCGGCCTCCACCACCGGCCGGGCGGGGTCATAGACCACGTACTCCACGTGGCACAGGGTCGGCTCATCGCAAGCCAGGATCAAGCGCCGGATGTAGATGACGCGCTGGCCGGGCGCCACCTGAAGTTTGGCCGCGGTGCGCTCGTCCGCGGCCATGATCCGCGCCTGCAGCAGGCGGACCGTGTTGCGCGGATCATCCTCAAACAGCTCCTGCAAACGCTGCAGTTGAAAGCTGGCCGTCCCCAATTCGACCGGCCGGATGAAGGTCCCCCGGCCCTGCTCGGCCACGACGATGCCCTGGTCCACCAGGATGTTGATGGCCCGGCGGACCGTCATCGGGCTGATGCCGTAGCGCCGGCAAAGCTGGGCCTCCGACGGCAGCTGGTCGCCCGGCCGCAAAAAGCCGCTGGCCACCTGCCGGCGCAGGATATTGACCAATTGGGCGTAGACCGGCTCGAACGCCGTCCGGTCGATGCCCTCGCTCTCGCCGCTGCCGGCGGCTTTCTGCATGTCCATTGGCGACAATTCCATCCCACACCGCTATAACATGCCCGTCACTGCCTGAGAAGTGACATTGTTCACTATAACTTCCCTATAGAACTATATAAGCTTCCGGTGTCACAGTATACCCCAAACAGCCCACGCCCTTATTTAAAACACCATGCTGTCTGGGGCCTAACGTATTTATTGGCAGTGCGGACGGTGGTTTGCGGGCCGCTGGCACCCAACCGGCCGACCGGCCAGGCAGTGAGGCCATATGCTGAATGTCCCCCCCGAGCGCACCAAGGTCATCGCCTGCGCCACCGTCATTGAAGAGATGCAGCCGCTGATGCCGGCCGGCATGCAGCGCCAGGTGCTGGAGTTTGGCTTGCACCTGCGGCCAGCGGAGCTCACCAAAGCCCTGCAGACCGCCATCGACCAGTCGACCGAGGCCGACCTGATCCTGCTGGGCTACGGCCAGTGCTCGCGCGCTGTCGTCGGCTTGACCGGCAAACATTGCACGCTGGTTGTGCCGCGCGTGGACGACTGCATCGCCATCTTCCTGGGATCGCGGAACGCCTACCAGACCCAGGCCAGCAAGGAGCCCGGCACCTATTACCTCACCAAGGGCTGGATCGAAGTCGGCGACAGCCCCTTTGAAGAATACAAGCGCATGATCGGGCGCTACGGCGAGCAAAAAGCCATGCGCATGATCAAGCTCATGCTCAAGAACTACACGCGCCTGGCCTTCATCAACACCGGCGTCTACGAATTGGAACGCTATCGCGACTACGCGCGCCAGACCGCTGAGCGCTTCGGCTTGCGTTTCGAGGAGATCGAGGGCGCGCCGTCGTTAGTGGAGAAGCTCCTGCGCGGCCCGTGGGATGACGAGATCGTGGTCTGCCCGCCGGGCCAGACCATCACCTACGAGATGTTCACCCCTATCCGCAGCTAGCGAGCAACCGCATGGGATCAGACAGCCACAAAGTCGATTTTGAGCCGATCGGCACGCGCGTTACGGTGCCGGCTGGCACCAGCCTGCTGGAGGCCGCCCGCCAGGCC
>JAEURL010000348.1 GCA_016789165.1 Anaerolineales bacterium
CGCAGGTCAGCGTCGCCAGCCTGGCCGACACCATCTACGTCCTCGGCCCGGTGGCGGCCGGCGCCACCCCGCCCGCCGGCGCCACCCTGGCCGTCTATCTTCCGCTGGCCCAGACCTGGCAGACCTTCGCGGCCGATCCCCAGCTGCCCCTGCTGGCCGGGAGCGGGCTGGTCGCGGTGGAAGCCGAAATCCACAACCTGGGCGGCCGGCAGGGGGCCGCGCCCAGCCCGCGCCACCTGGCCTTTCAGGCCATCTTCACCACGCTCCTGCCCGCCATTGGCAAATAGCGGCCTTACGGCCAGGCGACAGTCAGCACGCCGAGCAGCCGGCGCTCGTCGGCCTTCAGCTCAATCAACTGGGGCTCGGCGTTGTTCGGGTCGAGCTGCGCCGGCACCCAGGCCAGCGGCGCCTCGACGAACATGAAGTAGTTGCCGGGGGCGACGTTGTTGAACGCGAACTGGCCCTTGTCATCGGAAAACGTGTACAGGTCGCCGATGCTGGGCTCCGGGCCCGTGATCAGGCCGGGCAGCGAGCGTTGCTCCGGCCCGACCGCCCGGGTGATGAAGACCTGGGTGCCGGGCAAAGCCCGATTGATGCGATAGGAGAATAGCACGCCGGCCATGGACGCCTGGCCGGCCGTCGGCTCCGGGGCCGTGGTCGGCGGTTCGGCCGTGGTCGGCAGCTCGGTCACGGGCAGGCTGGGGCCGGGATAGCCAGGATCCTGGCCGGCCGAACCACCCTGGCCCGGCTCAGGATAGCCGACCGAGGCCGAGGCGGGGGTAGGCGTGGCGGTGGGTTGACCGCAAGCGGCCAGCCCAAGACCGGCCAGGATGACAAGGGCCAGACAGACGGAGGCGATACGAGATGAGGTGCGCATAGCGGTAATTGACCAGGGAAAGAATCGATTGAGCCAGCCAACGAATTGGCTGGCTCAATCTGTTCAAGCCGATTGTGCGGACCGGTGCCGGTTACGGTTGGGTGAAGAGCGGGAAAGCGCCGAAGGTGTCGCCGGCCGGGTCGTTCGTGTTCGTCAGCTGCTGGAACCCGCCCAGCGGCTGATCCGAGTCGGCGGTCAGGGTGCCGAACCAGCCATCCGGCATGGTCCAGGCGCCCACCGAGAAGTTGACGGCGCGCTGGCTCTCGATCCGGTTCTGGTTAGCCAGAATCTGGACCGTCACCGAGTGCACGGTCTGATCCGGATAGGTGGCGCCGGGCGTGTAGGTGAGCGTCACGTTGGCCGTGCTGTTGGACAGGTTCTGCAGCGTCACCGTGGTGGCGAAGCCGTTGCCCTGGCGCTTGGAGATCAGGGGCGCGAAGGCTTTGGTGTCCGTCACGGAGGCGTTGATGGCCGGATAGGTGGCATTGTTCTGGGTGCCGATGCGGCGCATCTGCACGAAGACCACCACGTTAGCGGGCGAATTCAGGACGCACGAGCCCGAGAAGCCGGTCGGGATGGCGGTGTCGACCACGGGGTTGAAGGAGAAGCCGCCGTTGGCGGGCACGGACGACGCATACTTCAACTGGAAGGTGGCCGGGATATTGCCGATCGAGGTCGTGCAGTCCAGGGTGATGGCGTTGGCGGCGATGGTGCCACCGCTCAGGTTCTGGCCGGAGACCGGGGTGCTCAGGCCGTTGGTCAGGCGCGACGTGAACTGCGGCACGTACCACTTGGTGCCGACGCTCGAGCTCGGGAAGCCCGAATACGTCTGCAGGCCGTCGCCGCCGAGGAACAGGTTCACGATCACGATGATCTTGCGGCTGGACTGCGCCGTGACCACCGCCGAGCCCAGCCAGGGCGTGCCGCTCAGGCCGGTCTCCTGGTCGAGGTCGTAGTAGTAGGTGGCGCCGGGCTTGATCGGGCCGATCGACTTGTTGAACGTGGCCGGCGTCGCGCTGTTGGAGGTGGCGAAGGCCACATCCACCGTCACGTCCACCGAGTCGGCGTTCTGGATCATGATCTGGCTGTTGGTGGTGCCGGAGGCGCTCACGCCGCGGCGGATCACCAGGGGCAGGAAGTACGAGGTCGCCGTCGAGGAGCTCCCGACGTAGGAGTCAAACGTCGAGACCTGCGGCGGGCGGGCCTGGATCTGAACCAGCGAGCCCAGCGGCTGGCTGGAGTTGATCACGGCTGAGCCGCGGCCGGCCGTCAGCGTGCTGTCGAAGTACTGGGCCACGATCTTCTGGCCGCCGTTGGCGGTAACCGTGAAGCTGGTGTTGCCGGAATCCGCCGCCCAGGCCGAGCCGTCTTCCTTCAGGTACTGGACGTTGACGGTGGCATCGGTCGAAGCCAGGTTGACCAACGTAAAGTTAGTGCTCAACGATTTGGTGGTGGACTGAGCCAGCACCAGGCTGGCGCTGGCCAGCGCCAGAGCCAAGGTGGCCAGGCTGGCTGCGCGCCCGAAGCGCTTCAGGGATTGAAACATAAAGATCTCCTTCTGATTCAAAATGGACCCGACACCTATGGCATTCTATGGGCGTTCAGCCCAGGGACAATACCAAGTTCGCATTAACTGCTGCATCAGATTGACCGTAACGCGATAGTAGGAAAGGATTAGCGCGTTTTCCGGGCGGGTTTTGGCGCCAAGACTTTGGTTATTTGGCGTTATGGGTTATCCGGCGGCCGGCTCTTGGCCGAGCGCATCGTCAGGGCCGCCCCTACCAATGCCCATCCGCCCTCGCTGAGCACGGACACGAGGCGGGTCAGCAGGGCCACCAGGCCGGCGCTGGCCACCGGCAGGCCCGCGAATGCCGCCAGGGCGGCGGCCAGCGCCCATTCCCGCACCCCCAGGCCGGATGGCACCAGAATAACAATAAAGCCGAGCCACCACGCCAACGCGAAAGAAGCCGCGCATGCCAACAGGCTGGTCGCGGCCTCCGGCTCCAGGGCATAGGCCAGGCTCTGGATGGCGGCGCCGTGGCAAAGCCAAAACAGCAGATATAGCCCCATTAGGATCAAGGAGTGGGTCCAGCGCAGGCGCGGCAGACCATCAGCCGCCGCCGGCCGCCAGCGCCGCCAGAGGCCGGCCAGGATCAGGGGCGTCAACGCTGCCAGCCCGGCCAGCACCCCGCCCGCCAGCCAGGCGGCCGGCCCGCCCACGGCGGCCAGCGCCTGAAACCCGATCAGGCTCAGGCCGGCGGCCAGGATCAAGCCCATTTCCAGCAATGAGGCCAAGTTGGAGAGGCCGAAACTGACCTGATGGTCGCGCGCCAGCCACTCGCTGCGGCTGAGGTAGCCCCACACCAGGCCGGGGATGTAGCGCGGCAGGAAGGACAGGATGTAGCCGCGCAAGATGGCGCGGCCGGGGACGATGACGCCCAGGCTGCGCAGCAGCCAGCCCCAGGCCGCCATCTGCACGGCGATGGCAACCACGGCGAACGCCCCGGCTAACGCCAGCGCCTCCGGTGACCGGAACGCCACCGGCCGGCCGGCCAGGCTCACCCCGCTTTGCCAGAGCTGAACGACCAGCAGGCCGGCGCCCAATACGAGGCCCACCCGCTGCAGACTTTTGCGCGCCGCCCGGAGCCGGTCCGGCGCCAGCCACTGCCTCAGATTCATGGCCGGTGCCGCTCAGGCGCGCGCGATGGCCAGCAGGTCCAGCGCCTGGTCCAGATCCGCGTCGCTGTAAAACAGATCGGCCAGCGAGAAGCGCGCCAGCTCGGCCGGCCCCAGCGGCGCCGAACGCCCAGAGCGCCAGGCGCGTTCCCAGTTCACCACGGTCTGCAGCAAGCCGAAGGGCACGCGCCGCGCCGCCAGGCCGCGCAAGGCCACCAGCCAGCGCGGCCGGCGCCGGGCCGCCGCCCGCGCTTTGGCCAGCCGCGTGCTCTCCAGCGCGTAGAGCTCCGGCTGGGCGAACAAGCCGCGCACCGCCACGGCCGCAAAATATCGGCTGAGCAGGTCGCGCAGGTCGCCGGCCGTGAACTCGCGCACGTGGAAGGGGTTCCAGGGCGGCATGCCGGGGTCCAGGCGCAGGCTGGCGTTGGGGGTGGAAAACAGGGCCGCCCCGCCCGGCTTGAGCACGCGCCGGATCTCGGTCAGATACGGCCCGTAGTCGGCCACATGCTCGATCACCTGGAAACTGGTCACCAGATCGAAACTAGCCTCCGGGAAGGGCAGCCGCAGGCCATCCACCTCTTCAAACGTCACGTGGGCGGCCGCGTAGCGCTGCCGGGCGGCCGCAATGGCGCGCGCCGAGACGTCCACGCCCACCACGCGCGCGGCGCGCGTCCCCAGCACGGCCGTGCCGTAGCCGGTGTTGCAGCCCAGGTCAAGCGCCGCGCCGCCGGCCGCCAGCTCGGCGGCCTCCGCATACGCGCGCGCATGGATCAAATACAGGCCGTAGGCCTCCAGCGTCTGAAAGCCCTCCGTCTGGACGAGCTCGTGCTGGGCGGCTTGGAAGCGGATCGCGGGCCGGGAGGAGGTCATGGGCTAGGCTCCCTCGGCTGCGCCGGCGCCTGCGCCAGAAGATACTGCATGGCGCTCAGCCGCACCGGCGCGCGGCGGGCCAGCCAGCGTTCGAAGCGGACCACGTACGGCAGCACGGCCGGCCGGTCGATCAGCGGCGCGAGGAGCACGGGCAGGAGCGGATGGCCCATAATATAATACATGGGCCGGATGGCGCGCACCGTCAGCCCAACCTCCGCCAGCAGCGGCCGATAGCGGGCCAGCGGCCGCGGCCGCGCATGGGTGACCGCCGGCTGCGGCCCACCGTACAGCGAATCAACCAGCAGGAAGTAGCCGCCCGGCGCCACACAGCGCCCCAGCGTGCGCAGGGTGCGCTCAAAGCGCCCTTCGTCGACGATGTGGAAGATCACGTTGATGACGCTGACCAGGTCGTGCTGGCCCAGCTCGGCCGGAGTCAGGTCGGAGACGTCCGCGCACTGGAAGCGGTGCTGCGGGAACTCGGCCTGGAGGGCGGCCACGCTGGCGGCCGTGATATCAACCCCCAGCACCTGGCCGGCCCCGCGCTCCACGTAGCGCCGCAGAAAATGGCCCAGGCCCGGCCCAATATCCAGGACGCGCCGGCCCGGCACAGCCACCGGCCCCAGGGCCAAGACCGCGTCCAGATTCTCCAGCGCCACCTGGTACATGGCGGCGTTGTAGTCCATCGAAAAGCGCCGGTGCCCCACCCCGCGCAGATTGGGCTGAGCGGTCAGCCGCTCCTCCCAATAGGCGCGCGGATCAAACTGATCGTTCGGCATGCCTGTTTCTGACTCCGAGCCGGCCTCCACCTCGAGGCCGGCGCTGAAAATCTGTTTGGTGACGACCGCCTTCCCACGCTGGCCCGGCGACAGCCGCGGGAC
>JAEURL010000352.1 GCA_016789165.1 Anaerolineales bacterium
TGAAGCCCAGCGCCAGGGCCAGCGCCGCGGAGCGCGGCCGGTGGGCGGCCGCCCGCCACAGCGCCCACAAGCCGCAAGCCGTGAGCAAGGGGTCCAGGAACAGCGTGACCGAGAACAGGATGGCGAACGGCGAGAGGGCCAGCAGCCAGGCTGCCAGGGCCGCCGGCCGCGGGCCAACCAGCCGGCGGGCCAGCGCAAACAGCAGGGCCAGGTTCACCAGCGAAGCGAAGTAGGTGGGCAGGCGGGCGGCCAGTTCGCCGCCGCCGAACAGCCCGAGGCTGCCGGCCAGCAGATAGAAGGCCAGCGGCGGCTTGTCCACCACCACCTGGGCCAGCAGCGGGTCGCGGCCGGAAGCGATCAGGCGGCCGAAGTAGGCGTAGAGGGCTTCATCCGGATGGAAGCGGTTGGCCAGCAGGGGCAGAGCGCGCAGCAGGGCGCCGGCCAGGACCGCGCCGAGGGCCGCCAGCGCGGCGGGCGGCCAACCGCCCGGCCGCCTCAATCCACGAACCGGTATTTCAGCAGCGTCCACACCGCTTCAAAGGCGTCGCGCAGGCCGATCTTCTTGCCTTCCCAGTACTCGCGCGGCGCGAAGCTGATGGGGACCTCATAAATGCGGTGCCGGCGCTTGAGGACCTTGGCCGTCACCTCGGGCTCGAAATCGAAGCGGCGCGAGTGCAGGGGGATGCCTTTGATGACGTCGGCGCGGAAGACCTTGTAGCCGGTCTCCATGTCCGAGAGGATCGTGTCGTACAGGATGTTGGTCATCAGCGTCAGCAGCTGGTTGGCGATCATGTGCCAGAACATCATGGCCCGGCGCGGCGCGCCGAGGAAGCGCGAGCCGTAGACCACGGCCGCCAGGCCCTCCTCGATCGGGCGCAGCAGGGCCGGGTAATCGCGCGGGTCATACTCCAGGTCGGCGTCCTGGATCAGGATGATCTCGCCCGTGGCGGCCGCGATGCCGGTCTGCACGGCGGCGCCCTTGCCCTGGTTGCGCTCGTGCAGGATGACACGCACGTTCAGGGCCGGGTCCAGGGCGGCCAGCCGGTCGCGCGTGCCGTCCTGGGAACCGTCGTCCACGACCAGGATTTCCGCCGCCGGCGCCGTGGCGCGCACGCGCTGGACGATCTCCTGGATGGTGGCCAGTTCGTTGTAGCAGGGGATGATGACAGAAAGGTGCACAAACCGCTCCGCGAACGCTGGGAAGCCGCCGGCTGGTTCGACGGCCGGGGCATTGTATCCTAAGTTGGCGGCGGCAGTCACGTCCCGGTGCTATAATCGCCCGCGTTACTCGGATTTGACCCACCTCAGAGGAGTGTGAGCATGTCCAGTCGTTTAGCTGCGCCGCCCCCGGCGCCGCGTCCGTCTGCCCCGGCTGCGTCCCCGGACGCCTTCGTGCCGGCCCCCATCAGCAAGGTGGAGGATACCGGCCTGACGTTGTTTGACATGGCCGGCCTGGCCCTGAAGACCCTCTACAACAGCGGCAACATCACCGGTTTCCGGATCGCCGAGCTGATGACGCTGCCGTTTACGGGCATCGTCGATCAGACCCTGGAATACCTGAAGCGTGAGAAGCTGGTGGAGGTGAAGAGCGCCGGCGGCTTTGGCGAGGGCGCTTACGTCTACGCCATCACGGGCGTGGGCATCGAGCGCGCCCGCGAAGCCATGGAGCGCAACCTGTACGCCGGCCCGGCGCCGGTGCCGATCGCCCGCTACGTCGAGTCGATCCGCAAGCAGGCCGCCAAGCGCAAGGTCATCACCCAGCGCGTGATGCGCGCCGCCCTGGCCCACCTGGTGATCAACGAAAAGACCTTCGGGCGCATCGGGCCGGCCGTCAACTCCGGCACCTCGCTCTTCCTGTACGGCGCGCCCGGCAACGGCAAGACCTCCATCGCGCGCTCCATCGGCCGGATGGTGCTGGGCGAGGAGATGTACGTCCCCTACGCCGTGGACGTGGACGGCCAGATCATCAAGATCTACGACAACGTCAACCACGAGATCATCCACGAGGGCGACACCGACCCCGGCTCCACCGGCGCGCTGCGGCCCGGCCCCAAACGCGACCCGCGCTGGGTGCGCATCAAGCGGCCGTTCATCGTCGTCGGCGGCGAACTGACCATGGCCGGCCTGGACCTGCAATTTGACGAGGTCAACAAATATTACGAGGCGCCCTTTCAGATGCGCGCCAACGGCGGCATGTTCCTGATCGACGACTTCGGCCGGCAGCAGATCCGCCCGCGCGATCTGCTCAACCGCTGGATCGTGCCGCTCGAGAACCGCGTGGATTTCCTGACCCTGCACAACGGCCGCAAGCTGGAGATCCCGTTTGAGGTGTTGGTGGTCTTCTCCACCAACCTGCCGCCCAAAGATCTGGTGGACGAGGCCTTCCTGCGCCGCATCCGCCACAAGATCGAGATCGTGGACCCGGCCGCCGAGGAGTTCCGCGAAATCTTCAAGCGCATCTGCGAGGCCAAGAAGGTGGCCTACGATGACCGCGGCCTGGCTTACCTGATCCAGGAGTGGTATATCAAGCGCAACCGCAAGCTGCGCTCCAACCACCCGCGCGACATCGTCGAGCAGTTGTTGGACGTCTCCTCTTACCTGGGGGTGGAGCCGGCCCTGTCCAAGGACCTGCTCGACCGGGCCTGCGAGTCGTATTTCGTGGAGCTGTAAAGTGCGACGACCGCACTCAAAACGAAAGCCGGGGCGGCCGCCCCGGCTTTTATTTTGTCTTGTGCGGCGCGGGTCCGGTTAGTTCCCGGTCAGCAGTTCCACCGCCTTGTCCAGCTGCGGGTCCTGGCCGGCCGCCCGGTCCGCTTCCGTCCGCTCGACGGTCACGTCCGGCGTGATGCCGGTCCCATGGATCCAGTGGCCGGCGGGCGTCAGCCAGCGCGCGATGGTCACGCGGATGGCGCCGTCGCCGGTTAGCTCGTGCGGGGCCTGGACCGAGCCTTTGCCGTAGGATTGCTCGCCCACCAGCTGGCCGCGCCCGCGGTCCTGGATGGCGCCGGCCACGATCTCCGAGGCCGAGGCCGAGCCCTTGTCGATCAAAACGACCAGCGGGATCTGGGTGGCCAGCCCGCCGCTCTCGGCGCGGTAGGTCTTCTCGCTCCCATCGCCGAAACGCTCCAGCATCACCACGCCATCCGGGATGAACTGCGAGACGACCTTAATGGCGGCATCCAGATAGCCGCCGGGGTTGCCGCGCAGGTCCAGGATCAGGCCGCGCGGGGACTGGGCCAGCAGGTCGCGCAGCTGGCGCTTGAGCTCGTCCCCGGTCTTCTCGCCGAAGCTGTTGAGGCGGACGTAGCCCACGCCGTCCGGGCGCAGTTCGCTCTCCACCGAAGCGATCGTGATCTTGGCGCGCGTGACCGTGAAGGTGCGCAGGTCGGTGTCGCCGGTGCGCTGGATCTCCAGGGTCACCTCGCTGCCGGCCGGCCCGCGCACCTTGCTGACCACGGTGTTGATGTCCTGGCCGGCGATGTCTTCGCCGTCCACGGTGATGATCAAATCCGCCGGCAGCAGGCCGGCCGCCTCGGCTGGCGAGCCCGGCATGGGTGAGACGATGCGCGTGTAGCCGCTGGCGGCGTCCGTCTCCACCGTGGCGCCGATGCCCTCCAGCTCGCCGTCCAGGTGGGTCATGGAGATCGTCAGCTCCTCCGGCGTCATGTAGCCGGTGTGCGGGTCGCCGAGCGCCGCCAGCATGCCGCGGATGGCGCCGCGCATCAGCGCCAGGTCGTCCACCGGCTGCTCGACGTACTCGGCGTGGACGATGTCCCAGGCCTGCCAGAAGGGCTTGAAGGTGTCGGCCAGGCTGGCCGGCGTGCCGGCCGCGGCCGGCTCGGTGCTGGGCCCCAGCCCGAGCAGGCTGACCAAGCGGGTGTTGCCGGCCGCCGCGCCGACCGCAAACGCGGTGACGAAGGTGGCCAAGTTGGTCATGCCGACCAGCAGCAGGACGGCGACGATTTTAGTGGTCCGGGTCATGGGGCGCATTCCTTTGAATTGGAGTCTGTCTCAATTCTAGCGCCGGGCCGGCGCCTGCAGATGAGATTTGTGTGAAGAGCCCGCCGGGTGTGATAGACTGCGCCCTTCCTGTCCAGGAGCCCGACCCATGCCCCGCTGTATCGCCTTTCTGCGCGCCATCAACGTCGGCGGCCACACCGTCAAGATGGACGTACTGCGCCGGCACTTCCAGTCCCTCGGCTATTCCGAGGTCGAGACCTTTATCGCCAGCGGCAACGTCATCTTCACCACCCCGCGCCGCCAGCTGGCCGCCCTGGAGGCCGAGATCGCGGGCCGCCTGGAGGCCGCGCTGGGCTACGCGGTGGCCACCTTTATCCGCACCGAGGCGGAGCTGGCCGACCTGGCCGCCTATCAGCCCTTCCCGCCGGCTGTCTTCCAGGCCGCCGAGGCTTTCAATGTGGCCTTCC
>JAEURL010000490.1 GCA_016789165.1 Anaerolineales bacterium
AGGCGCGCCAAGCCCATGGCGATCAGGTCAGCCGCCTTAGCGGTGGCCGCCGGATCGGCGCGGGGCCCGGCCCCCTGTTCGCCGGCGGCCCCGGGGACCAGCGCGCACTGCTCGCGCACGTTGGCGATCTCCAGCGCCGCCGCCGGCAGGCCGGCGGCCTGGATCGTTTCGCGGAAAAGCTTCTCCACCAGGCGCGGCGCGCAGCCGGCCACCACCACGCCGTCCAGGTTCTCCGCGCGGATCAGCGGCTGGAGCCGGGCGCGGCCGTCCGGGCTGCACGGCCAGGCCTCCGCGCGGGCCGCGGCCACGCCGGGCAGGCCGGCCGCGCGTTCGCACACCGCCTGCGTATCCAGCCGCCGGCCCACCTGGCCCCCGCACTCGCACACCAGCACGCCCAGGCGCGCCGCCGGCCGCGGGTTCATCTCGCTCATAGGCCTGTCCCTTCCCGCGCCGCCGCCAGCAGCGCTTCCGGCGCGGCGACGAAGTGCGGCTCCAGGTCTAGCTCACTGCAGGTCTGACAATACTCCCGCGCTTCGGCGGCGCCGGCCGCGTGCGCGCTGCGGTAGCCGCTGACGTCCTCCAGGCGCAGGACGCCGGTGGGACAGATCAGCACGCACGTCCCGCACCCCAGGCAGGCGGCCGACGCGATCTCGAACGGCGGGCTGACCTGTTTGGCCATGCCGCGCTTGATCAGGCTGATGGCGCTGACGCCCACGATCTCCTGGCAGGCGCGCACGCACAGCCCGCACACCACGCAGTTGTCGGCCTCCGGCAGCTGGAAGCGGACCTGCTCCACGCCCAGGCTTTTGGCCAGCGCCCACATCTCTGGGGATTGGTAAGCGCCGGCCAGCAGGAGCTCGGCCGTCAGCCGCCGGCTGCGCTGCACGGCCTCCGAGTTGGTGCGCACCACCAAGCCGGGCTCGCACGGATAGGTGCAGGCGGCGGCCAGGCGCGCCGGGCGCGGCCGCGCGTCGCCGGGCGGCGGCGGCTGAGCCACCTCCACCACGCACAGCCGGCAGCCGCCGTACGGCTTGAGCGCCGGGTGATAGCACAGGGTGGGCACCGGGAAGCCGTGCTCGCGGCAGGCCTCCAGCAGCGTCCGCCCCTCGGCCACGGTCACACGCCGGTCGTCGATGGTGAGCTGGATCATGGCCGCTCCTAGTTGACGGCCACCGCGTCGAACTTGCACACGCTCTGGCACATGCCGCAGCGCGTGCAGACGGCGGGGTCGATGGTGTGGGGCTGCTGCTTGGCGCCGTGGATGGCGCCGACCGCGCAGTTGCGCAGGCAGACCATGCAGCCCGTGCATTTCTCAGGCCGGACCTGGTACGTGATCAGGCCCTTGCAGACCTTGGCCGGACAGGTCTGGTGCAGGATATGGGCGTCATACTCGGCGCGGAAGTGGCGCAGGGTGGAGAGCACCGGGTTGGGCGCCGTCTGGCCCAGGCCGCACAAGGACGAGCGTTTGATGGTCTCGCCCAGCTCGAGCAGATACTCCACGTCGCCGGGCCGGCCTTGGCCGGCGCAGATGCGTTCCAGGGTGGCCAGCATGGCCTTGGTGCCCACCCGGCAGGGCACGCATTTGCCGCACGACTCCTCCTGGGTGAACTGCATAAAGTAGCGGGCGAAGTCCACCATGCAGGTGTCCTCGTCCGCCACCACCAGCCCGCCGGAGCCCACAATGGCGCCCAGCGCCGAGAGCGATTCGTAATCGATGGGCGTGTCCAGGTGCTCGGCCGGGATGCAGCCGCCGGACGGCCCGCCGATCTGGGCGGCCTTAAACTGCTTGCCGTTGGGGATGCCGCCGCCGATATCGAAGATCAGCTGGCGCAGCGAGATGCCCAGCGGCACCTCCACCAGGCCGGTGTTGTTGATCTTGCCGACCACCGAGAAGATCAGGGTGCCCTTGCTGGTGGGCGTGCCCAGGGCCGCGTACCAGGCGGCGCCGTTGGCGATGATCAGGGGCACCGCCGCCCAGCTCTTGACGTTGTTGATATTGGTGGGCTTGCCCCACAGGCCGGCCTCGGCCGGATAGGGCGGGCGCGGCCGCGGCTCGCCCACCCGGCCCTCGATCGACGCCATCAGCGCGGTCTCCTCGCCGCACACGAAGGCGCCGCTGCCCAGCCGTACGCTGAGGTGGAAGCTGAAGCCGGTGCCCAGGATGTTCTCGCCCAGCAGCCCGCGCGCCTCGGCTTGGGCGATGGCCGCGCGCAGGTGCTTGACGGCCAGCGGGTACTCGTTGCGGATGTAGACGAAGCCCTGCCGCGCGCCGATGGCATAGGCGCCGATCAGCAGGCCTTCCAGCACGCGGTGCGGGTTGCCCTCCATGATCGAGCGGTCCATGTAGGCGCCCGGATCCCCCTCGTCGGCGTTGCAGATCAGGTATTTCACGTCGCCGGGCTGGCGCCGGCAGGCCTCCCACTTGGCGCCGGTGGGGAAGCCGGCGCCGCCGCGCCCGCGCAGGCCGGCGGCCTTGACCTCGGCGATGACGGCCGCGGGCGTGAGGGCGGTGAGCGCCTTGGCCAGCGCCGCGTAGCCGCCGGCGGCCACGTAATCGTCCAGGCTGAGCGGGTCCAGGGTGCCGTTCAAATCCAGCACCAGGCGGTGCTGGTGCCGGTAGAAGGGCACGTCCTGTTCGTGCTGGATGGGCAGACCGGTCTGCGGATCCGGGTAGCGCAGGCGGTCGGCCACGGGCCGGCCATCCAGGACGGCGGCCACCACCTCGCGCGCGTCCTCGGGCTTGACGCGCGTGTACATCTGGCGCTCCGGATGGGAAACCACCAGCGGGCCGCGCTCGCAGAAGCCGTGGCAGCCGGTAACCTTCACCGCCAGGTCCGCGCCGCGCCGGTCGCTTTCCTGCTGCAGGGCCGCGCACACGCGCTCGCTGCCGTACACGCGGCAGCCGGTGCCGCCGCACACCGTCAGGGTCGGGCGGTCGTGGCCGTCCGCGGCGGCCAGCGCCGCCTGCCAGGCCGCCAGGGCGGCCGGGTCGGCCAGCTTAGTCATGCGTCACCTCCGCCTCGGCGCGCAGCAGGCGCTTCACCAGCGTCTCGGCCTTCGGCACCGTCATCTGGCCGGAGTACTCGCCGTCGGCGACCACGATGGGGCCGAGCGCGCAGGCCCCCAGGCAGTTGACGGTCTCCAGGGTGAAACGCCGGTCGCGCGTGGTGCCGCCGGCGCGCAGGCCCAGCCGGGTTTCCAGGCGCTCCAGGATGCGCGGGCTGCCGCGCACATGGCAGGCCGTGCCCAGACAAACCTGCAGACAATGCTTGCCCTTGGGCTTCAGGCTGAAGGCGTTGTAGAACGTGGCCACGGCGTAGACCTGCGCCAAGGGCAGGCCGAAACGCTCGCTGGCCAGGAGCAGGGCCTCCGGCGGCAGATAGCGATAGCGGGATTGGACGGCCTCCAGGGCCGCAATCACCGAGCCCTCACCACGCGCCTCCTGGTTGATGAGCCCATAGATCTCGCCGACCGGCACTGGCATGACGCGCCTCCTGAGGCGGAGGGCCGGCCGCGCCGGCCGGTGATCGACCGCCGGCGGGCGGGCCAGCCTGTCAGTTGAACGGAGACAGAGACGCCACATTACCCAAACAGGTGACATGGCGCGGCCTGACTCTAGCGGGCTCTATGTGAGGATTGTGCGAAAGCGGGCGAGGAAAAGGTGAGGATTACGTGAATAAGCAGAGGAAGTGGACCGGGCAGGCCCTAGTTGGCCGAGGCATCTTGCCAGGCCAGCATGTAGCCGACGCCGGGGCAGCGCACAATCAGCTTCGGCTCAGCCGGGTCCTCTTCGAGCTTATGCCGCAGGCTGTGGATGTAGGCGCGCAGGTTGTCCATCTCGTCGTGGCAGGCGCTCCCCCACACGGCCGTCAGCAACTGCTCGTGAAGGACCACCTGATTGCGATGGTGGACCAGCTCCAGCAGGAGGTTGTACTCCGTGGGGGTGAGGTGGACGTCCCGGCCGGCCACGCTGACGCGGTGGCTGGCCAGCTCGATCTGCACGCGTCCGCCGGCGATCACGGCCGGCTCAGCCGGCGCGGCCCGGCCGGCCGCGCGCTTCAGCACCGCGCGAATGCGGGCCAGCAGTTCCGGAGAGCTGAAGGGCTTGGTGATGTAGTCGTCGGCGCCGGCTTCGAAGCCGCGCAGCAGGTCCGCCTGGCCCACCCGGGCCGTGAGCATGATGATGGGCAAATCCGCGAACTCGCGCAGCCGGCGGGCCACGGCAAAGCCGTCCAGCGCGCCGGCCAGGCCGATATCCAGCAGCACCAGGTTGGGCTGCTCCAGGGCCGCCATCTGCACGGCCTGCTCGCCGCTGTGGGCGGCCAGCACCGCGTGGCCGGTGGCGGTCAGCACTTCGTGCACCAGGCGCACCAGCCGCGGGTCATCGTCCACAATCAGCACACGCGGCTTGTTCATCCCAGGTCTTCCTGCGCCGGCCCGCCGCCGACACGCGGCAGCGAGAAATACACCGTGGTCCCCTCGCCCGGCCGGCTCTCCACCCAGATCCGGCCGCCGTGCGCCTCCACGATGTGGCGGGCGATCGGCAGTCCCAGGCCGGCGCCGGGCACGTGGTGGCCCACCGCCGCCTTGACGCGAAAGTATTTTTCAAACAACGGGATCAGGTCCTCGGCCGCGATGCCGATGCCCTGATCGGACACGCTCACCACCACGTCACGCGGCCGCACCGCGCCGCACAGCATGATCAGCCCGCCTTGCGGGGCGTATTTCACGGCATTGTCGAGCAGGTTGCGGAGCACCTGCAGGGTCCAGCGCGGATCACATTCCAGCACGGGGAAATCGGGCGGGAAATCCACCACCAGATGGTGCAGCCGGGTGCCGCGCTGGACCTCGGCCGCCACGTGGCGCGCCAGGTCGGCCAGCTGAACCGTCTCGGGCGTCATCGCCAGTTGGTCCACCGCCGCCAGCGAGGAGTCCAGGAGCTCCTTGAGCATGGCCTGCATGTTGTCGCATTCGGCCTCGATCAGGCGCAGAAACTCCGCGGACTTGGCCTCGCTCCAATCCACTTCCTTGAGCTGCAGCGCGGAGGCGTAGCCTTTGATGGCCGTCAACGGCATCCGCAGTTCATGGGAGAGCGTGGCAATCAGTTCGGCGCGCTGCCGTTCGGCGGTTTGCGCGGCCCGGATGGCATCGGCCTGGTCGGCCAGGCGGGCGCTGTGGAGGACCACGGCGGCCAGGTCCGCCCAGCTTTGAGCGCCAGCAAGATCGGCGGACGTGAAGGCGCATGGCCGGCGCCAGCTCTCCAACTGCAGCACCCCCAGCCGCTCGCCGGCCGCGTTCAGCGGCGCGGCCAGGACGCTGGCCGGCAAGGCAGGGTCGCCTCGCGCCCGGGCCAGCGCGGCCCGGTTGGCCGGCCGCCAGCCCGCCGCCGCCGCGGCCACCTCAGCCGGCTCCGCCAGCCAGCGCGCCAGGCCCGTCTCTTGGACCTGGCCGGCCAGGCCCTCGCCCAGTTGCAGGCCCAGCGGGGCTAGGCGGCCCAGGTCATAGCCGGCCGCCGCCGCCGGGCGCAACAGGCCGGCCGCCCGATCCCAGACCAGGAGCAGGCCGGCCTCAGCCGCTTCGGCCGCCTGGCAAGCCAGGCTCAGCAGCGCCAGCAGAACCTCGGCCGGCGCGCCGCCGGAGGCCAGGCGCCGGACGCCCTCCGCCAGGAGCAGGCCGGCTGGCGGCACAGTTTCAGTTGAGTCCGGGGCGGTCAGGAGATCGGAGGACATCTCCACACCTGAAAGCCAGCAAACCGGATGGGGTTTGCCCGCAACGGCTGTCGCCCAGGCGGGCGGGACCAGCCGGTTCCCTGTGACTGTAGCACAACCACTTCCCGGCGTCATGTGAGCTTTGTCGGCCTTCTTTCCAGACGGGTCCATCCCTGCCCGTCCGCAAAACTTTCTGGAAATCACTTAGAATCACGCCATGTCCGAAACCGCCAACGAACTGCCCAAGATCCTGTCGCTCTACCTGCAGATCTCGCAGTACCCGATCCTGGCGCACCAGATCCGCCGGCGCATGCGCGATGAGCTCTACCGGCGCGGGGTGATCACGCCGGCCCGGCTGGAGCAGGAGGCGCGCGATAAGGCCGTGGTCTCGCAGCTGCGCGAGGGCCTCACCGACCCCTTCGGCGAGGAAGACTCCTCCGCCTGGGAGCAGCGCCTGCAGCAGATCCGCGACCATCTGACGGATTTCTACTTCGCCTACAACCTGCCGCTGGAGCTGTTCCACCGCATTGTGGAGGAGCTGCTGGCCGGCCGGCGCAGCCTGGCCCCGGAAAGCGCGCCCAGCTGGGACGAGATCACGCTGACTTTCAACCCGGAGCTGGCGCCCGTGGACCTGCTGATCCGCAAGATCGAGCAGTACGCCACCCTGCCGCCGACCGAGCGGACGCGCGTCCAGCACCACAGTGAAGAGATGAACGTGGTGCTGATCAAGGCCTTGATCAGCGACCAGCTCAGCTTTGTGGGCGTGGCCAAGAAGTGGCTGGAGGCCGCGGACTTCAAATTCATCCTGGAGCGCCGCATCGGCAGCGGCAAAATCGGCGGCAAGGCGGCCGGCATGCTGCTGGCCTGGAAGATCCTGCAGAGGGCCACGCCGCAGTTGGCCGAGCAGATCCGGCTGCCGCGCTCGTACTTCATCGGCGCGGACGTCTTCTACGACTACCTGGCCCTCAACAAGGTCGAGTACATCAACCAGAAGTACAAGCCGGCCGACCAGATCACGGCCGAGTACCCGCAGATCCGGGCCGAGTACGAGCAGGGCCGTTTCCCGGAGGAAATCGCCGACACGCTGCGCGACATCCTGCGCGAGGTGGGCGACCGGCCCCTGATCGTGCGCTCGTCCAGCCTGCTGGAGGACAATTTCGGCACGTCCTTCGCCGGCAAGTACGACAGCTATTTCTGCCCCAACCAGGGCACGCTCAAGGAGAACCTGCGCGACCTGACCCTGGCCATCCGCCGCATCTACGCCAGCGTCTACAGCCCAGACGCCCTGATCTACCGCCGGCGCATGGGCCTGCTGGATTACGACGAGCGCATGGCCATCCTGCTGCAGGAGGTCCAGGGCGAGCCCTACCACGATTACTTCTTCCCGACCCTGGCCGGCGTGGCCTTCAGCCGCAGCCCGATCGTCTGGAGCCAGCGTCTGCGCCGCGAGGACGGCTTCGTGCGGCTGGTGCTGGGCCTGGGCACGCGGGCTGTGGAGCGGGTGGGCGAAGATTATCCGCGCCTGCTGTTCCTGAGCCACCCGCAGCTGCGCCCGGAGACCACGCCGGCGGCCATCGCCCACTACGCCCAGCGGCTGATGGACGTGATCGACCTGGACAACAACCAGCTGACCACGGTGCCGGCGCGCGAGGTGCTGGACCTGGACTTCCCGGCCCTGCGCTGGGTGGCTTCGCTGCTGGATGACGACGCGCTCCTGCCACTGCGCAGCCTGGGGCCGCGCGTCGCCCCGGAGCGGCTGGTGCTGACCTTCGACGCCCTGATCCAGCGCACGGACTTCGTGCCGCTGATGAAGACCGTCCTGGCCACCCTGGCCCAGCACTACGGCTTCCCGGTGGACGTGGAGTTTGCGGCCGACCTGCGCCCGGAGCCGGGCGGCGGCAAACCCACCGTGGTGTTCCACTTGCTGCAGTGCCGGCCGCAGAGCACCGGGGCGCGCGGCGAGCATGTGCGCGTGCCCGCCAGCGTGCCGGCCGAGGACCAGCTCTTCTCCACCTCGCGCATGGTGCCGCAGGGCCGCGTGGCGGCGGTGGAGTTCATCCTGTACGTCTCGCCCGACGCCTACGACTCCGCCGACCCGCGCCGCCGGCAGGCCATCGCCCGGACCATCGGCCGGCTGAACAAAGCCCTGGAGGGCCGGGACTTCATCCTGATCGGGCCCGGCCGCTGGGGCTCCTCCAACGTCGAGCTGGGCGTGCCGGTCACCTACGCCGACATCTTCAACGCCCGGGCGCTGGTGGAGCTGGCCATGGGGCGCGGCGACGCGGCGCCGGAGCCCTCCTACGGCACGCACTTCTTCCAGGACCTGGTGGAGACCAACATCCACCCGCTGGCCATTTATCCGGACGAGCCCGGCGATTTCCTAAACCGGGCCTTCCTGGACGGCGCCCGGGACCGCTCGGCGGAATGGCTGCCGGGTGAGGCGGCGGGCGTGCGCGTCATCCAGGTGCCGGCCGAGCGGCCCGGCCAGAAACTGACCATCGCCATGGACGGCGAGAAGGCCTTGGCCTATTTCAGCCCGGTCGAATAGGGCCGGCGCGCTTTTTCTCCCTGGGGAGTCGTTGTATACTCCCTCCACCACCCACTCACACTCGGACCCGGTTATGAAAGTCTCCTGTTTGCAAGAGAACCTGGCGAAAGGCCTGAGCGTCGTCTCCCGGGCCGTGGCCGCCCGCAGCACCCTGCCGGTGCTCGGCAACATCCTGCTGGCCACCGACGGCGGCCGGCTGCGGATCTCGGCCACCAACCTGGAACTGGGCATCACCTGCTGGATCGGGGCCAAGATCGAGGACGAGGGCGCCATCACCCTGCCGGCCAAGACGCTGGTGGACCTGGTGAACACCCTGCCGGCCGACAACGTCCAGCTCAGCCTGAGCGCGCGCACCCAGACCGTCAACCTCAACTGCGGGCGCATCAAGGCCAGCATCAAGGGCATCGACGCCCAGGAGTTCCCGGCCATCCCGCTGGCCGACATCGACACCGCCATCCAACTGAACGTGGAAGACCTGCGCGACATGATCGCGGCCGTGATCTTCGCGGCCGCCACCGACGAGGCCCGCCCGATCCTCACCGGCGTGCTGGCCCGCCTGGAGGGCAGCACCGTCACCCTGGCCGCCTCGGACGGCTTCCGCGTGGCCGAGCGCATCGCCCACCTGTCCTCGCCCGTGGACGAGCCGGTGACCGCCGTCATCCCGGCCCGCGCTCTGGCCGAGCTCGGGCGCGCCATCCACGCCCAGGAGCCCGTCTACATGCACCTGCCGCCGGGCCGCGGCCAGGTGATCTTCCACCACGGCAATGTGGAGCTGGTCTCGCAGCTGATCGAGGGCGCCTTCCCCGCCTACCAGAACATCATCCCCAAAGGCTATAAAACGCGCACCGTGGTCTCCACCGATGAGTTCCGCAAGGCCTGCAAGTCGTCGGACATCATCGCCCGCGAGGCCGCCCACACCACGCGCCTGAAGGTCAAGCCGGGCGAAGACACCCTCATCCCCGGCCATGTGGTCATCTCCGCCACGGCGGCCGAGACCGGCGATAACGTGGCCGAGTTGGACGCCACCATCGAGGGCGACGCGGTGGAGATCGCTTTCAACGTCAAATACCTGGTGGACGTCCTGAGCATCATCGACACCCCCAACGTGGCGCTGGAGACCTCGGCCGCCACCAGCCCCGGCGTCATCCGCCCGGTGGGCCGCGACGACTACGTCTACGTGGTGATGCCCATGCACCTGGGCCGCTGACGATCCGCCGTCTCTCCGCAAAAAAACACCCCGGCGCCCAACAGCGCCGGGGTGTTGGCTTTAAAGGACGGGGCGTCAGGGTTGGTAGCGCGTCACCCCGCCGGCCGTGGCGAACCAGACCACGCCGTCCGGCTCCACGTACACGTCGAAGACCTCGGCGTTGATCAGGCCGGCGGCCACGTCGAAGGTCGCCCACGTCTGGCCGTCAAAGTAGGCGGCGCCAGCGGCGGAGCCAAACCACACACCGCCGGCCGGGTCCAGCGCCACGGCGTGGAGGTAGTTGGACGTCAGGCGCACGCCGGCCTGTCCCTCGGAAAACTGGGTCCAGGTCTCATCCTGGTAGAAGTAGGCGCCGGCCCCGGTCGTCGCCACCCAGAGCCCGCCGTCCTCATCCTCGGCGAAGTCCGCGGCCCATTCGAAGTTGCCGTTCAGGGCTTCGCCGCGTCGGAAGTGCTCCCAGGTCCCGTCCGGCGCCCGGCGGCTGATCTGCTCGCCCACGCCCGCCCACAACGCGCCGTCGGCGGCCACGAACAGCGACCAGACCCGGGCGCGGGGCAAGCCGGTCTCGGCCTCGTCCATGAATTCGACCTGCTCGCCGTCATAGAAGGCCAGGCCGTCTTCCTCGGTGCCGATCCAAGCGCTGCCATCCGCCAGCGGCGCGATGACGCGCACATTGGCGGCGGACGGCAGGCCGGCCTCGGCGCCCACCTGGGTCAGCTTCTGTTCCGGCGAGAGGATCACAAACCCTTGTGCCCAGCGGCTGCCCCACTGGTTGCCGGCCGCGTCCAGGGCCTGCGGCTGGCAATCGCACGCGTTTTCCGTCCAGGGCCGCCAGGTCCCGCTCTGCAGGTCAAACCGATCGGCGTACGCGCCGTAGCCCTCGATGAACCACAGCTCGCCCAGGTCCGGCGCCGGCAGGATCAGGCTGTGCCAGGCCGCCACGGTCGAATCGTCGATGTACCAGGGCGTGAACGCCCGGTCCTCATAGCGCAGCGGGCCGACGCCGTCGGTGCCGAAGAACAGCCCGCCGTCGCCGGCCGCCACGGCGTCGGTCACCTCGTACACGGTCAGGTCGCCGCGCCCGGAACTAAACTCCTCCCAATTGACGTTGGCGGAGTCGTAGCGCCAAATCCCGCCGCCGCCGGACAGGTAATACCGGCCTTGGGCGTCCTGGACGATGCCGAGCACGGTGTCCGGCGGGGCCTGATCGGTCGGCTGGAAGCCCTGGCCGTCGAAGCGGGCGGCGCCGTCGTCGGTGCCCACGAACAACTGGCCGGCCTGATCCAGGTAAAGGGCGAAGACGCGGTTCCCGCGCAGTCCGTCGTCGGTGGTAAAGCGCGCCCATTCCCCCGTGTCGCGCTGATAGCGGCCCAGGCCGGCCTCGGTGCCCACCCACAGCACGCCGTCCGGCGCCGGCAGCAGCACATTGACCGCATTAGCCAGCTTGCCGTCGCCCAGGGCGACGTCCGTGTTGGTGGAGGGGAAGTTGGGCGCGGCCTGCCAGGCCCGGCCGTCAAACAGGTTCAGCCCACCGCCATCCTGGCCGCTGTAATGGGTGCCCACGATCAGGTATTCCCCGGCGCGCGTGACGGCCGTGACCAGGTTGCTGTCCAGGCCGTCGGCGGTATCGTAGGTGAGCCATTCGTCGCTGCCGGGGTTCAGGCGGCCCAGGCCGGCCTCGGTCGCCGCCCAGAGGGTGCCGTCGTCGTCCACCCAGATCGAGTAAACGTTGGCGTGCGGCAGGCCGTTGCCGGTGGTGTAACGCCGCAGGACGCTGCCCGCCGCGATGCTCCAGACCGTGATGCCGCCCGGCCCGGCGACGTAAAGCTCATCCCCGCGCACCAGCAGGCGGCGGACCCGGTTGGCGGCCTTCCAGGAGCGCCATTCGGCCTGCGCTGAGGTCTCGACGCCGTACGCCGTTGGCGCGGGGGCCGGCGCGCTGGGGGCCGCCGCCTGGGTGGACCCGGCCGGCGCGGTGGCGGCAGCCGCCGTGGGCGTCGCGTCCGCCGCGGAGCGGCCGCGGTTCAGGCCGGGCAGGCTGACGCCGAAAAACACGCCGGCCCCGATCACCAGCGCCAGCCCGCCCACGGCCAGGCCCACCGGAAAGGGCCGGCCCGCCGGGGGTGGGGCGGCGGCGGCCGGCGCGCTCTCCGCGCGAGGGCTGGGCCGGGGCGCGGGCGCCTGCAGCGTGGGCGCCTCCGCCAGCGCCTGTTTCCAGGCCGCCAGAAAGTCGGCCACACTCGCGAAGCGG
>JAEURL010000402.1 GCA_016789165.1 Anaerolineales bacterium
AGGCTCTGCATGTAGGCGATCTCTTTGTTCTGGCTGAGGATGATGGACTCGGCCAACTGCACCACCTCCGGCCGCTGGGTCTGCTCCAGGGTGTGGCGGGACATGTAGACGCCGCCCTGGTGATGCAGGATCATCAGGCGCAGGAATTTGACCTCGGCCTCGGCCAGCGGCAGGGTGCCGAGCGATTCCACATCCGCGGCGGAGGCCATGCCCATGTTGGCCGGCATATCGGCGCCGTGCGCGCTGTGGTCGGACATGGGCGGCTGGGAGCCGCTGAGCGGCAGGCCCCAGACCGTCAGCCAGCCCTGCATCTGGCCGATCTGGGCCTGCTGGGTCAGGATCACATCCAACAGCATCTGGCGCAGTTCCGGGTCCGGCGAGCGGTCGCGGATGAGGAGGGCCATCTCAACGGCCTGCCGGTGGTGGGCGGTCATATCGCGCGCGAAGGTCACGGCCGGGTCGCCCGCGGCCGGCGGCCGGCCGGTCCACCACACAGCGGCCAGGCCGGCGAAAGCGGCCAGCAGGATCACGCCCAGGGCCGGCCAGGCCCAGCGCGCCGCCGGGAATGGGGCGTTGACGGGGAGGGGGGTTTCAGTGGGGGTGCTCATTGGGCAATGGGTTGGCCAACGCCGGCGTAGCAGACGGCGCCCGGCTCGGGGGTTTGCGGCCCCTGCATATATTTCACCAGGAAGCGGCTCAGCCGCTCATCGCTGGCGCTCTCCACCCGCAGCTGCAGGCCCCAGGCCGAGGCCACCACCGGCGCGGGCAGGTCCGGATAGGGGGAGAGCAGGGCGTAGCTCCGGCCGCGCACCAGGCTGCGCAGCCGATCCACCTGATCGGTGGGCAGGTCCGGGCGGTAGGTGATCCACACCGCGCCATGCTCCAGCGAGTGGACGGCGTTCTCGTTCTGCACCGGCTGACTGTAGATGCCGCAGTTCTGCCACTCGGCGAAGTGCGGGCCGCCGATGGGGGGGATCACGTCGTAGGTGACGGGCTCGGTCACATGGCCGGCGCCGGGTTCGGCGTAGCTCTGCACCCCGGTGATCGGGGCGGTGCGGGCCGTGCGCTGCTGGATGGTTTGGTAGGTCGCGAAGACCACGACGCCGACCACGGCCACGACCCCGACGCCGATGGCGATCAGGGGCCAGGGCACGGCGGTTTGGGCCGTCGCCCGGCGCGCGGCCGCCTTCCGGGTTTGGCGGGAGGGGGGGATTGCCTTTGTCACGCGTCTCACCTCGTAGGAGCGAATGGGGCCGATTCTATCGTGTTTTGGCCCAGAGGCAGAGGCGCGTTGGATGAGACGTTGCTTAATGCCGGCCTGGCCGGCCCGGTCATTTGATCAGCAGCCCGGTGAGGTAGAGCAGCAGCAGGCCCACGGTCACGCCCAAGAAGACCGTCAGCGGCATGGGCCGCTTGGCCGTGTCCTTCTGGATCAGTTTGGCGATCTCGTAGACCACCTCAAAGACGGCGCCGGCGCCGATGGCCAGGAACAGCACCGCCAGCGGCGCCGAATAGCTCAGGCCCCCGACCCAGGCGCCGAGGATGGCCGGCCCGCCGCCGAGCAGGCCCATGCCGGCCAGGCGCCGCCAGCCCGGCTGATCCTTGAGCACCGGGGCGATGATGCCCAGCCCTTCGGTGATGTTCTGGATGATGAAGCCCACCACCAGGAAGGTGCCCAGCGCGGCGGCGCCCACACTGTAGGCGGCGCCGATGGCCAGGCCCTCGCCCAGGTTATGCAGGCCGATCCCCAGGGCGATCATGAAGGCCACGGCCAGGCGCTGTTCGGATTCGCTGCGCCCGACGCCGGCCTGCCGGCGGGCGAGGGCATCCAGCAGCAGGAAGGTGACCACAATGCCGAGGCCCACCAGCCCCACGCCCTGGAACGGCCCGCCCACCGCCTGGGCCAGCTCCCAGGCCTCGCTGGTGGCGTCCAGCCCCAGGAAGATCAGCAGGCCGGCGGTGACCGCCATCAGGAAGGTCAGCCAGCGCGGCCCCAAGCGCCGCAGGGCCGGGAACCAAAACATACCCAGGCCTACCGGCAGGACGCCCACGTACAAGCCGATGAGCGTGAAGCTGAACAGGGTGCCGGCGTCCGGGGCGGCCGTCTCCGCCGCCGCCTCGATCACGGTCTCGAACGGGAGGGCGTTGCTGGTGAAGACCTTGAGCGTATAGGGCTCGGCCGGCACCCACGGATACTGGAGGTGGACGACGGCGGCCCCCAGCCGCGGCAGGGTGGCGGCCGGGGTGACCGTGAACGGCCAGACCGCGTCGTTGATGATGAGCTGGGCCAGGGTGAGCGGCTCCGGGCCAGTGTTGCGGACGTGCAGCTCGATGGTGCCGCGGCGCAGGATCGTGCGCTCGAACGTCAGCGCCTCAACGGGCGCGACCGGCCGCACGTTCAGGCCGGCGCCCTGGGTGACCAGAAAGAGCGCGATCACGGCGGCCAGCAGCAGGACCGGGGCCAGGAACAGCCCGAGGGTTCGACCAGGGCTGCGCCGTTGACTTTCGGCGGGGGACACAGGGATGGACATGGCTTAGGCCTCCACTTCAAATACGCCCGTCCAGCCCAATTCGGCGAACTCGGTGACGTGGGCGTGGAACATGTATTTGCCCGGATAGCGGTAGCGGAATTCCAGCATGCCGCGCTGGGCCTGGCCCAGGATGATCGTGTCCGTGTACTCGCTGGGGGTGCGGCTGGTGCCGGTGGGATACCACTGGAAGAAATTGGCGTGCAGGTGGAAGGAGTTGAGCAGGTCGAACTCCAGCATGTTTACCAGGAAGACGCGCACCAGCTCGCCGACCTTGAGGCGGATCGGGTGCCGGTCGTAATGAAAGGGGATGAAGTTGACGTTGTAGAAGTCGTTCACGCCGTCGAAGTCCACGTCGTTGCCGGCCATCACCATCACCAGCTCCCGGTCGGCCGGCGGCCAGCCCTCCGGCGGATCGACGATGAAGGCCCCGTACAGGCCCTTGGCGATGTGCTTGGCCAGCGGCATGACGTGGCAGTGGTATTGGTGAACGCCGAATGGCTCGGCCTCGAATTCATAAGTGAAACTCTCGCCCGGCTGGACCACCTCATAGACGCCATCCATGGCGGCGGGGTGGATGCCGTGAAAGTGCAGGGTGTGTGGGTGGGCGCTGGCGTTGGTGAAGTTGATGCGCAGCTGGTCGCCCTCGCGGGCGCGCAGGGTGGGCCCCGGGATGCGGCCGTTGTAGGTCCAGGCTGGGAAGACCAGGCCGGGCGCCACCTGCACGTCCTTGTCGAGCGCGAACAGGTCGTATTCGCGCAGGGTCCGGCCGTCCGCGGCGGTGGAGACGCGGTCGCCCCAGTTGAAGTCGGTCAGGACGTCGGTCGGGTCGAAGCCGTTGGCGGCGTGGTCCACCTCGCCCACGAAGCCCGGCATGGCCACGCCGCCATGCTGGCCGTGGTCGGCGCCGGCCGTGCCGGTCTGCGCGGCCGCGCCGCGCCCGGCCGCCAGGGCGGCGGCGCCGGCGGCCAATCCCAAGGTGCCCAGCGCGCCGGCCTTGAGGAAGCGGCGGCGGGAGAGTTGATCACGAGTCTTCATCACAATATCCTCCATCAGCGGGGTGTCCCGGGCGGCAGCGCGGCCGGCGCCTGGCCGGCCCGGAAGCGAAAATCGCAGTGCGTGCAGCCCTGCGCCAGCGTCCCGGTGCGCTGCAGATCGATGCCGAGGCTCGGGAAGAGCAGGTAATCCAGCACGCACATGTGCGGCGTGAGTTCCTCCGCCCCCTGGGCCTGGAAGAACTTAACCACCCCGCATTCGAGGTAGTTGAGGCCCCAGGCAAAATCCGGCCCGCCCTCCACGATTTCGTAGACGAACTCGCCGGGGTAGCGGCGGGCCTGGGAAGCCAGGGCCTTGCGGCGCGTGCGTTCGCGCCAGAAGCCGCTCAGGTAGAGCCGGCCCAGCAGCGCGCGCAGCGGGCGCGGGTAGCGGCTCACCCAGCCCTCGGCCATGCGGCGCACCACGGCCCCGATCTCGTCGGCAGACTGGCCCTGGCGCTTGAGCACCCGGTACAGGGCCAGCAGGCTGGCCGACTGGATCATCAGCTCGGTGAACGAGTTCGCGTCGCCGCCGACGTACGGGATCTCCGGGAGCAGGTGCTCGAACTCGGGCCCGGAGGCGGCGATGATCTGCCCGGCCAGCTCCGGCCCGAAGCGCTCGGCCAGCGGCGGACGGCCCAGAGCCATCATCTCCGCGTGGAGCTTGAGCAGCTTAGCGCGCTGCGCGGTGTAATAGGTGGTTGGGTCGGACATGGGCGCCTCCTAGGCCAGCACTTCCACGGTCCCCAGCCCGCCGTTCACGCGCACCCGGTCGCCGGTCTTGAGCCGCAG
>JAEURL010000426.1 GCA_016789165.1 Anaerolineales bacterium
CCTGCGGCTGGAGCAAATCGGTGTAGCGGTAGACGCCGAACGGGAAGCCCGTGGTGCTGCCCAGCCACTCCGCCGCCCAGGCCAGCGGCACCGCCGCCCCCACGGCGTCGATCAGCTGGCGCAGGCTCCAGCCGCGGCCCAAGATGAATACGACGGCGCTGAGCTGGAGCAGCACGCCCAGCGAAGCCAGCGCCGGGTACTGGGCGCCGTGCGCCAGGTAATCCAGGATGGGCAGAGCGATCGTGAAGATCAACCAGGCCCAGGTGGGGAGCGGGAGATCGGCGGCCAGGCGCTGCCAGAGCGCGCGGCCGGCCGCCAGCGGCGATTGGTTCACACGCTCCATTCTACCGCCGCAGCCAGCCCCGCAGGCGCGCCTCCACCTCGGGGCTGGTGAACAGGAGCAAGCCCTGCACCAGCAGAAGGTTGGTGGCCAGGAAGAAAACGCCCTCCTCCACCGGCACGCCGGCCGGCAGGAAGACGTTGAGGGATTGGGCCGGCGCAATGGTCCAAGTGCCGGCGCCGATAGCGATCGAGTCCACGGCCGTCAGGTACAGGGCCGGGACCAGGGCGCCGGCCAGCCAGATTTGCCAGCGGGCGCGGAAGGCCCCCCACCCCAGCCAGAGCTGGCCCAGCAGGACTGGCACCGCCCAGCCCAGGATCAGGATCAGGTAGTTCCAGTGGCCGAAGGGCAGAGCCGGCAGGTCACGCGCGGGCCCGCCCAGGCCCAGCGTTTCGGCCACCGGCCGGAACGAGAGCCCGGCCAGCGCCGCGGCCGGCAGGAGCGCTGCCTGCGGCCAGGCCGTCGACTCCGCGGCGAAGAAGCGGATCAGGCCGAGCGTCCACATCCCGCTCAGCCAGACCTGCAGGCCAAAGAACAGGTATTCCTCCACCGGCACCCAGCCCAGGACCAGGCCGGTCACCAGCTGCGGGTCGTAATACCACACCCCGCTGCCCACCAGGAAGTTGTCCCAGGGCGTGGTCCAGGCGTACGTGATCACCAGCAGGACCCCCAACACCAGCCACTCGCGCCGGGTTGGCCGGACAATGAGGGTGAGCACGGCCGCCGGCAGAACGACGAAGTAGAGCAGGAAATTTAAGTAGGTCACGGCTTTCGACGAAGGGCCACGGGCGGACGACGCCAACGGGCGGGCGGCGGCAGTCCGGCGGCCAGGCTTCGCCCTCCGTTAGGCCGAGGCCGCCGCGCGGCCGCCGTCCAGCAGGGCCGGCGGCTGGAGCAGGGCCACGGTCAGCAGGATGCCGGGCAGCCGCAGCAGCTTCTGCAGGCTGGTGGTGTGCGCCCGGCGCGTCTGCACCTGATAGCCGATGGCCTCAATCTCGTCCAGGATGGCGCGATACAGCAAGGCCGCCGCGCCCACCGCCGGCCGCGCGGCCGGCGCCAGCAGGGCGATGCCCGGCAGAGCCCGGTAAAACTGGTCGCGGGCACGCTTGATCTCGAACTTCATCAGTTCGACAAAGCGCTGATCGGAGACGCCGCGCAGGATATCTTCGGCCGTCAGCCCGAAGCGGGCCAGGTCCAGGGCCGGCAGGTACACACGCCCGCGGGCCGCATCCTCGCCCACATCCCGCAGGATGTTGGTCAGCTGCAGGGCCACGCCCAGCCGGATCGCGTACGGGGCCGCCTCTTCCAAGCTCACCCCCGGCGCCAGGCCGATGATGGGCATGGACAGCAGGCCGACCGTGGAGGCCACCAGGTAGCAGTAGCGCTCCAGTTCGGCCCAGGTCTGGTAGCGCTGGCGGCGGATATCCAGCGCCACGCCGTCGATCAGCTCAAATTGATAGCGGCTGTCGACGCCGTAGCGCTCCCGGACGGCCGCCCAGGCGCGCAGGACCGGGTCGGTCTGGCGCGCGGCCGGCTGGGCCACCGCCGCCCGCCAGGCTTCCACCTCGGCCAGGGTCGCGCCCTCCCGGTCCACCAGGTCGTCGGTGGTGCGGCAGAACCCGTACAGGGCGCGGATGGCGCGGCGGGCCGGCGGCGGGAGCAGGCCGGTGGCCGTGTAGAACGTTTTGGAGTTGCGCCGCGTGATCTCAGCGGCCTGCTCAAAGGCGGCCTCCAGGGCGTCGTCGGCGGCGGGCAGCAGGCGGGCGTCGGCGAGCATGGGGGGTCTCCTTGGCCGGCGCTAGGCCAGCACGCGCTCGGGGGCCGGCACCGCCTGCCCCTGGCAGATCAAATCTTCGGCGATCTTCGCGGACGAGAGCACGCCGGGCAGGCCGGCGCCCGGATGCGTGCCGGCGCCCACGAAATACAGGTTGGCGAAGTTCTCGGACCGGTTGTGCGGCCGGAACCAGGCGGATTGAGTCAGCACCGGCTCCACCGAGAAGGCCGAGCCCAGGTGGCTGTTGAGCACGTCGCGGAAGTGCAGGGGATCAATATGATGTTCGGCCACGAGGTTGGCGCGCAGATCCGGCAGGTAGTTGTCCTCCAGGAACTGCAGGAGGCGCTCCTTGTAGACCGGGGCCATGGTCGTCCAGTCGATGTCCGCGCCCAGGTGCGGCACGGGCGCCAGCACGTAAAAGGCCTCGTGGCCGGGCGGCGCGACGCTCGGGTCGGTGAGCGTGGGCATGTGCAGGTAGAGCGAGAAATCGTCGGCCAGCGTCTTGCGGCCGAAGATGTCGTTCAGCAGGCCTTTGTAGCGCGGGCCGAGGATGATGTTGTGGTGGGCCAGGCCCTGATCGCGGTATTGGCGCCGGGTGCCGAAGTAGATGACGAACAGCGACATGCTGTACGACATCGTGTTGACGCGGAAGTTGATCCAGCCTTTGCGGTGCTGGGGCGGGATCAGGCGCTTGTAGGTGAAGGCCACGTCGGCGTTGCTGACCACATCGTCGGCCGGGTGCACGCGGCCATCGGCCAGGCGCACCCCCGTGACCCGGCGCCCATCCTCGGCCACCAGGATCTCGTCCACCTCGGCGTTGAGGTGGATCTTGCCGCCCAGCTCCTCAATCAGCCGGCCCAGGCCGGCCACAATGCTGCCGGTGCCGCCCAGCGCGTAATGCACGCCCCACTCGCGTTCCAGGTAATGGATCATGGCATAGATCGAGGAGGCGTCGAACGGGTTGCCGCCGATCAGCAGCGGGTGAAACGAGAAAGCCTGGCGCAGAAAATCGTCCTGAACGAACTCGGACACGTACTGGTAGACGCTCTTGTGCGACTGCAGCCGGAGCAGATCCGGGGCCACCTTGAGCATGTCCGCCAGCGTCAGGAACGGCTGGTCGGCCAGCTCGACGAAGCCTTTGTTGAAGATGGCCTTGGTCGTGCGCAGGAAGCGGCTGTAACCGTCGGCGTCGGCCGGATTCCAGCGCGCGATCTGCTCGCGGGTGAAGGCCTCGTCGCCGTTGTAGTCGAAGAACTTCTTCTCCGGGCTGAAGATGCGGTAGAAGGGGCTGAGCGGCACCAGGTCGAAGTAATCCGCGCGCCGGCGGCCGGCCAATTCAAAGATGTCGTCGAACATGAAGGGGGCGGTCACCACCGTCGGGCCGGCGTCAAACTTGAAGCCGTTGAGGTCATAGACGTAGGCGCGCCCGCCGAGCTTGTCCAGCTTTTCGAAGATCTCCACCTGATGGCCGCGCGCCAGCAGCCGGGCGGCCGCGCCCAGCCCGCCAAAGCCGCTGCCGATCACAATGACTTTCTTGCGTTCCACTCGATCTCTCCTTGAGCCATGCGCCGGCGCCGGGCAACACGAATGGGTCGACCACACGCCGCAGTGGGCGTGCTCGTTCCACAGTTCGGGGTTTGTCTGCTCCAGTTCCCGCGTTCTAAGGCGGCATTGTACTATCCTATGCCTAGTTTAGACACAGCTTGTACAACGTTCGTCCGCGGATTGGGGAGGTTGCTTAGGAGGTCCTTATCCAGGCCGGGCAGCAGGCGCTGGCCAGGCGGCCGGTCAGGCCGGCCACAGCATCCGGGCGCCCAGGATGATGACCATGACATGGCCCAGGGCGCTGGTCCACACCTGGACCTGCGGGGACAGCCGGCGGTGCGCCCAGGCGCCCAGGCCGGCCAACAGAAACTGCCACGAGAAGGAGGCGACCGCCACGCCCAAGACGAAGATCAGGCGATCCCCGCCCAGCAGCGGCGCGCGGGCATTCTGGCCCAGCATCAGGGCCGTGAAGTACGCGACGGTCATCGGGTTCAGCAGGGTCAGGCCGACAAATTGAACGTAGGTGCGTCCGAGCCCGCCGGGCAGCAAGGCCGGCGCCGCCAATTCAGAGGCGCGTTGCGCCCGGCTGGCCCACAGGCGCCCGAGGCCCCACAAGCCCAGGCCGATCAAGACCAGCGCGCTCGCCCAGCGCAACGGGCCGGCCAGGGGCGCCAGGACCGGCGCCAAAGCCTGGCCGGCCAGGCCGGCCAGCGCCGCGTACAACAAGTCGACGCTGGCCGCGCCGGCGCCGGCCGCGGCCCCCTCCGCCAGGCCGCGCCGCATGGCGATTTCCAGGATCAACACGGCAATGGCCCCCACCGGCACGGCAATGGCGTAGCCGGCCAGCAGGCCCTCCCCAAAGGCGCCCATCCGCCTCTCCTCTCCGAAAAAGAAAAGAGCCGGCGCGCGGCGCCGGCTCGGGTCATTCAGCCGATTACTGCTGGGTGGTGAGGCTGGTCGGCAGGGCCGGGGTGGTCGGCACCCGGTCCAGCCAGATGTCAAAGGTCTCCACCACCAGCTTGCCATCGGCGGCGGTGGCCTGGCGCTGAGCGGTCAGCCAATCATCCAGGGCCGCCTGGCGTTTCTGCTCGAGCGCCGAAGCGGTCAGCGGGCGCGCCCCCTTCTCCAGCACCAGGATCAGGTGCCAGCCGAACTGGGTTTGGACCGGCTCGCTGATGGTGCCGGGCGCGGTGGCAAAAGCCGCCTGCTCGAACTCGGCCACCATCGCGCCGGTGCCGAACCAGCCCAGGTCGCCGCCGTTGGCCGCGTTGGACGTATCGGTGGAGTACTGGGCGGCCAGGGCGTCCCAGGACTCGCCGGCCTGCAGGCGCTCCTGGATGACCTTGATCAGGGCCTCGTCCGTCACCAGGATGTGCCGGGCGTGCACCTGCTCCTCGGTCGTCGGCACGTCGGCGCCCAGCACGGCCTGGAGCTTGTCGCGGTACAGCTGCGCCTCGACGACGCGCCGGAACTCAGCCTCGTCCACGTCGGCCTCCTGGCGCACCACGGCCACGCGGGTGGCGTACAGTTCGCCGTAGGCCTGGGTGGAGAGCGGCGTGGCCGTCGGCTCAGGCGTGGAGGAGGGCAGCGGCGTGGCCGACGGGCCGGCGGTCGGCGTAGCCGTCGGCGTCAGGGTGGCCGTCGGCGTCAAGGTTGCGGTCGGCGTCCAGGCCGCCACCACGGTCGGGTTGACGGTCGGCGCGACATAGGTCGGGAGATCCGTGGGCGTGATCGTGGGCGAAGGCGTGCCGTTCGGGAAGAAGCCGGCCGAGGCCTGCAGGCTGGCGTCCACCTCCGCCTGGCTGACGGTCAGGCCGCGGCGGGCGGCCTCCTGCCGGATCAGCTGGTCGTCGATGAGTTCGTTCAGCACCGTCCGGCCCAGGGTAGTCGGGTCGCTGAGCTGGCTCTGGATCTGCTGCAGTTGCTGGCCGAAGAACTGCTCG
>JAEURL010000498.1 GCA_016789165.1 Anaerolineales bacterium
GGCGCTCGGCGGCGGCGGCGGCCAAAGCGGGAATGATCTCGACGCTGTAGACGTCCACCTCCGGCAGGGCGGCCAGGATGGCGGTCTGGTAGCCGGAGCCGGTGCCGATCTCCAGCACCTTTGCGCCGGGGCGCAGATCCAGCAGTTCAGTCATGCGCGCCACCAGCGAGGGCTGCGAGATGGTCTGCCCAAAACCGATGGGCAGGGCGCAGTCCAGGTGGGCGTACCCTTGATCTTCCGGGCGGACGAAACGCTCGCGCGGCACGGCGTGCAGCGCCTGGCGGACCGCCGCCCGCCACTCCGCCCGGCTCAAGCTCTGGCTGGGGGCCCTCATATGGTTCCGCCGGCTGGCCGACGGGGCGTCAGAGCTTGTAGCCGATCTGGCGCAGCAGGCCCCGCCGCCAGGCGATATCGGCCTCGCCCTCCACGCCCTGCGGCGCGGAGCCGTCCACCACGCCCAGGATGCCGCGCCCTTGCTCGGTCTCGGCGATGAGCACCTGGACGGGGTTGGCCGTGGCGCAGAAGATGCGGCAGACCTCCGGCACCGCTTTGATCGCGTTCAGCACGTTGACGGGATAGACGCCCTCGCCCAGGCAGATCAGGAAGCTATGGCCGGCGCCGAGCGCCAGCGCGTTGCGGCGGGCCAGGTCGATCAGCGCCGGGTCCGTGCCGGACCAGCGCACCAGGCAGGCGCCGGAGGCCTCGCAGAACGCCAGGCCGAAGCGCACGCCGGGCACGGCGCCGGCCAGGGCCTCGTGCAGGTCCTCCACCGTCTTGATGAAGTGGGCCTGGCCGAGAATCACGTTGACGGGCGCGGGCTTCTCCAGGGCGACGAGTTTCAACTCCATCCGCTGCTCCTTCCCGGTCAGGCCGCGGCGTGGGCGTGCAAGCTGAACGTCACCACGGTGGGCGTCGCCAGGCGCAGGTAGTCCGAGGTGGCGATCTTGATGGTGTCGCGGTGCGAGCCGGCCTGGAAGACGAGGTGCTCGGGCAGGGTCAGGGACTGATCCACGTAAACGGGCACGCCGTACATGTGGCCGAAAGGCGGCATGGCGCCGACATCGCAATCCTTGAAGAGATGCTTGAACTCCTCCTCGCGCGCCGCCCGCGCGTACTGGACGTGCAGCAGATGTTCCACACGTTCGAAGTCCACGTGCTCGGGCGCCGGCAGGACCAGCATGACGATGCGGCCGTCCACCCAGGCCATCACCACCTTGGCGACGTGCCCGCCCGCCTCGTGCAGGGTGGCGGCCACATCTTGGGCGGTGAAGGCCTCCGGGTGATGCTGGATCTCAAAGGAGACGTGGTTCTCGTGCAGGTAAAACTTGAGCCGTTCCATACAGGCAGCCATGGAAGGTCCTCCTCTTCATATCCGGCCCGCCTCCAGCGGCAGCGGTGGGCCGGCAAAAAACACAAAAGCCGACCGTCCCGTGGCGACACGGGCATTCGGTCGGCTAAATGGCCTCGGAAGACATAAGCCACCCTCGCTGCGAAGCGGCCGGCCGGCGGGGCTCGGCGACTGGCGAGTGATTGGCGGTGTGATTTCAGTATAGCACCGGGCGCAAGCGCCCAGCAGTGACTTTTAGCAGACAGGCCGAAATCGGCAAATCCGGCCGGCAAATGAAGCGGCCGGCCCGCTTACTTGGGGCGGGTGCCTTTGGCGGGGCTGGGGGAAGCTGGAGATTGGCTGGTATCGGCCTCGGCCGGAGCCTGGCGGATGATTGCGCAGCCGTACGGCAGGGTGACGGCCGGGTCCGGCGTGCGGCCGTCCAGCAGGGCGCTGACGGCGCGATCCAGATAGAGCACCTTGGGACGCGGCTGCTTGAAGGAGGCGTCGTCCAGGGCGCCGGCGTAGCGCACGATGCCGCGCTTGTCCATCACAAAGAACTGGGGCGTGGTCTGGGCCTTGTAGGCATTGGCCACGCTCTGCTCGATGTCCAGCAGCACCGGATAGCGCACGCCGCGCCGCTCGGCCTCGTGGGCGATTTCGTTCTCGGTCTCGGTGACGTTGGAGGCGATGCCCAGCAACTGCACGCCGCGCGGCGTCCAGCGGGCGGAACGGTAGACCAGCAGCACGTCCGCGCGCCGGCTCCACGGGCACTCGGCCGACCAGAAGGTGAGCACGACGAAGGCGCCGCGGAAATCCGAGAGGCTGACCCGGCCGCCGGTGATGCCGGGCAGGGCGAAATCGGGGGCGAAACGGTTGATCAGGTCGCTCACGGCAGCCACTCCGGTGAATACCCGCCGGCCGCCAGCCGGCGCGCGCCGGTCCCATCGCTGTTGATCAGCCAGATCTCGGGGGCGGCGTTGGGATCGATGGCGTTGAAGCGCATCAGCACCAGCCGCCGGCCGTCCGGATGCCAGGCAAAAGCGCTGTGGTTGTACTCGGGCGTCTCGGTCAGCTGCCGCGCCTCCGACCCGTCGGCGCGCATCAGCCACAACTGCCGGCCGGGCTGCCAAGCCTGGTCCACCAACGGCTTGCGCCCAAACGCCAGCCAGTCGCCAGCGACAGAATACACCGGAGAGGCGTCTTCCACAACTCCCGGCCCGGAGAGGTCCTGGGCGGCGTTGGTGGCGATCTCGGCCCGCAGCAGGTGGCTGTAGAAGCCGGCCACGCTGACGGGCACGTTCTCGGTGACGGCCAGCGTGCCGGTCAGCGTGATGGCATTCTCTAGCAGGACGATCTCCGGGAAGACGTAGTAGCGGCCGTCGGGCGAGAAGGTGCCTGGCTCGCCGGACGAGGACGGGATGTAGGTGACGCCGCCGGCCGCGCCCAGCACGGCTACGGCCTGGCGGCCGGCGTCGTAGTAGCTCAGGCGGCCGTCCGGCGTCCAGGCCGGGCTACGGGCCTGGCTGGCCGGGTCGCCGGCCAGCGCCGCCTGGCCGGTGGCCAAGGTCAGCACGTAGATGCGTGGGTCGCCGAAGCCGGCCCCGCCGTCGGCGGCCGGGGCCGGCGTCTGGCGCTCGTAGGCCAGCCGGGTGCCGTCGGGCGAGAAGGCCGGCGCCAGGCAGGCCGCGCCGGGGCAGGCCAGCACCTCGGCCGGGTCGCCGCCGTCGATGGGGATGGCGCGCAGGTCGGCGCCGCCGTCGGCGCGGCGGGCGGCGTAGACGATCTGCCCGCCGTCCGGGCGGATGGCGTAGTCAGCCACGCCGTATGGCTCGACGGTAAGAAAGCCGGGCTGGGCGTCCTCGGCGATGGAGACGGCGGCCAGGTTGGCCGGCGCGCCGGTGAGGAAGGCCACGCGCTCCAGGCCGACCGTGAACGACCAGGTGCGGCGCTCGAGCAGGGGCAGGCCCAGCCGGCTGCGGCCGCCGGCCAGGCTGAGGCGCACCTGGCCGCCGGGCGGCCAGGATTGGCGCGGCGTGAACGTGAGGGTGGTGCCCGCGGCGTCCCAGGCCAGGTCACCGGGCAGGGCCGGGTCCAGGCTCAGGCCGGCCGCCACGGAGGCGGCCTCCATCGGCTGGTCGAAGACCAGGCTCAGGCGGGCACGGGTGGAGACGGCGAGGGCGCCGTCGGCGGGGGAGACCGTGGCCAGATGGGGCAGGGACAGGGCGGCCATCAGCGCCAGGCCGGCGGCGAGCCCCAGGCCGGCCAACGCGAGCAGCCCGGGCCAACGCGAGGCGGAGCGGCGGCGCATAGGCGGGATTATAAAGCAGACGCCGCCCGGAGGCGGCGTCGGCCCGGCATATGCGCCGCCGGCTAGGCGGCCAGGTGTTTAGCCGCGCGCTGGACGATGACCAGCACTTCTTCCGGGATGTACCAGTCTTCGGGGTTTTCGATGCGCGTGGAGTCCGGCGCGCAGAATTCCACCGCCCACAGCACGTCCCAGATGGCGCGGGCCTCTTCCGGCGTGGCGTAGGACGGGGCGCCGATCCGTTCGGCGTCTTCGTGCACGCGCCGGAAATCGGACAGGAACTCCCGGATGGTCAGCCGGCCATCGGCGGTCTGGCGGATATACCAGCGAAGCTGGTCCAGGCCAGGCTGCGGTGGGAAGGTGGCAAAACGCGGGTCGCCGGCGTGCATCATCTAAGCTCGCTCACCTAAAGCGGGTGGTACGGTGATTGTACGCGGACCGCCGGCCGGCGGGAGGCGGCGGTCCGCGCCATTTCTAACACGAGACAAACGCTCGGCCCGGCCCTCAAGCGCGCTGGGCCAGCG
>JAEURL010000468.1 GCA_016789165.1 Anaerolineales bacterium
GCCTGTTGGGCAGGCGTGCGGCCTTACGCTAGATCGACGTGCCGGTCCAACGGCGCCGGTGGAAAGTCACCTGGCGCAAGACCGTATCCCCGAGCGGCCGCAAAACGGCCGGGACCATCTGGCCGGCTACGGGATCATAGAGTTCACCGGCCAGGGCCGGTGCGGTGCGCCACGGCGCCGCGTCTGAAAAAACGCTGGGGATCACCTGCCAGCGGCCGGCGCCCAATTCATAGCGCCCGCCCTCCACCTGATCCGGGTGGTAGTACCGGTCCTGAAAGCCGTCCGACGCGTATTCCCGGCCGAACGTCTCGGTCGCGGCCAGCGGCAGCGCGTAAACCAATGGTCCGCGGCTCACGAAAACCTCCGCCGCCCCAAACGCGCGCTCCACGGGCGCGGCCTGGAATTCCACGCGCACCCGGTCGCCAGTCACCCACCGGCGGGTCAGCCGCAGCCAGCCCGCTTGTTCCGCGCTGGCCTCCAGCGCCGGCGCCGACCAGGTCATGGCCTCCGCCCAGGCCGGCCGGCGCAGTGCCAGCTCAAACCGCACTGGCGCGGCCGCCTCGATGACCAACTCCGCCGCCAGCTCCAAGGGATAGTGCGTGGCGGCCGTGATCCGTACCGCCGTGCCGTTAACATCGGCCTCGACCGCGCCCGGCCCATACAGCGCGGCCGCCAGGCCAGCCGGCGTGCGCAGCCACATCGCCTTGACGTAGGTCGGCAGCAGCCGGCCGGCGTTCGGCACGCAGCAGACCGCCACATCCTGGTGCACGGGCGAGTACTTGTAACGGGTCTGCGGGCCTTCGGGCAGCGGCGGATCAGCGGGGTCGCGCGGCCCCGTCATGGCATAGGAGTTGTCCGTCTTCAAGTAGGCGATGGCGCTGGCCTCCGGATGGCGCGCGCCCTGGCCGGCGTTGAAGCACAGCCATTCCGCGCGGTCGCCCCACTCGGCGGCGCCGGTCTTCTGCAGCAGGTGTGTATACGAATCAAGCAGTTCCTGGATGGAGCAATATTCATAACCGGTCGCGGCCGCGTCCGCCTCCCGGCCGGCGATGAACTCATCCCCGATCGGGCCGCCGCTGGGGGTCAGGCAGCGCTCCAACTTGTCCAGATACCCGCGCAGGGCGCGCTCCAGCGCCGGGTTGCCGGAGGCATAGCCGGCGGCCAGCAGGGGGCGCAGGTGCTCATAGGTGTGGACGCCGTGCGCCTGGAACCGGTAGGCCGGATCGATCAGGTGCTGATACTGGATATCGGCCTGGCTCTGCTCGCTCTGACTGTACTCCTGGTAGAGCCAGAGCGCATACCGGGCGTAGTCGGCGCGCCCGGTCAGCTGGCGCAGCCGATCCAGCACATCCGTGAAGACCAGCCCGTGCCCGACGCCGGCGAAGGATTTGCGCACCGTAAACGGATGCGAGGCGTGGAGCGGGTAAGCACGCATGACGACGGCCACGGCCCGCTCCACGGCCGCCAGGACCCGCGCCTCCCGCGTGAATTCGAAATACCCCAGCAAGGTCCGCAGCAGCGCGGCTTGCGCCCAGAGTTCGCCGTTCTCGCCGTCAAAGTTGAAACGCAGATCGGGGGCATAGATGCCCAAATAGCCGTCCGCATCCTGCGTGGCCAGCTTCCCGTCCACATAGGCGGCGGCTTGGCGGAGGTACTCGGGCTGCTCCAACAGCAACGCCGACCGCACCACGCCGTCCCACCAGTTGGACTGGGTCTCACTGTTCCACCACTGGAATTGCACGTCCCACTCCGCCTCAACCGCGAGCACGCCCAGGTCCTTGCGGCCGGCCTGCCGGGTCAGGCGGTCGCGGCCATAAATGTCATCGGCCTGGATGAGCGCCGGCGCCAGCTGGTCGAGCCGGCCCACAAAGCCGGCTTCGAGATCGCGCCGCATCTGCGCCGCCAGCCAGCCGGCCGGCCGGACCGCGCCGAAGGGCAGCCAGGCCAGGGCCTCGGGTTTCGGTTGAACGATGGCGAATGGATCAACCTCAGCCATGACGGTTTACCTCTCGACGACGACCACCGCGTACGGCGGCAGGCGGAGCACGCCGGCCTGCTCCGCGCCAGCCAACGCGCGTTCCACGGGATAAATCAGCCGCGCCAAGGGCGTGTCCGCGGCCAGCTCCGCCGGCCGCGCGGACAGGTTGAGCGCCACCAAACACGTTTGCTCCGGCGCGCGCCGCCAAAACGCAAGAACTTCGCCGGTATCGGGGATCAGGTCCAGCTCCCCGTCACGCAAAGCGGGCTGCGCCCGGCGCAGCCTCAATACCACCCGGAGCCAGTTTAACAACGAGGCCGGATCGGCCTGCTGCTCGGCGACGTTGACGCCGGCCGCGTGGTTGGGATGCACCGGCAGCCACGGCGCCACGCCGGCCGGCGCAAAGCCGGCGTTGGGGCCGGCCGTCCACTGCATGGGCGTCCGGCAGATATCGCGGCAGAAGTAGCGCCGGGCCCGGTCAAAGGCCTCGGCCGGCCCCGTGTCCGGCCGCTCGCGCAAGGCCATGTACGCCCAGTGCGCCAGCGCATCTTTGAAAGCCTCCGGCGTCTCCGGGAAAAGATCGACCATCCCGAGCTCCTCGCCGTAGTACAGCACGGGGGTGCCGGGCAGCAGCGCGATCAGCGCCAGGGCCGCGCGCAGCCGTTCCGCGTTATGCCGGCCATCGGCAAAGACGCTGGCCGAGCGGCTGCGGTCATGGTTGCTGAGGGTGTGGCACTCCCACGCGCCGGCCGGCAGGGCGGCCAGCCGCTGGGCCAGGACGGCGCGCAGGCCGGCCGCCGTAAGCGCCGGCTGAATGAGCGGGAAGTTGAAGACGCTGTGCAGCTCGTCCGCGCCGTTCCCGTAGTAGGCGAGCGCCTCCGTCTCGCCCAGGAGCACCCGATCGCCATAGCTGTCCACCAGCCGGCGCAGGTCGCGCATCAGCGGATGGGTCTCGGGCTGGTTTTCCTGAAACCGGATTTTGCGCCCCACCATTTCGGCGGCGCCCGCCCACAACCCCTGGCGCGCGTCCAAAAAGAGCTCCGCCAGCCGGCCCGGCACCTGCGCGTTGGGCAGGTCTTCGCGCTCGAAGAGGTGGTTGATGGCGTCCAGGCGAAAGCCGTCTACGCCCCGGTCCAGCCAGAAGCGCATCACGGCCGCCAGCGCCGCCCGCACTTCGGGATTGCGCCAGTTCAGGTCCGGCTGGCCGGCGAAGAACAGGTGGTAGTAATACTGGCCGCTGGCCGGATCGAGCTCCCAGGCCGAGCCGCCGAAGAGCGCCTCCCAATCGTTGGGCGGGCCGCCGGCCGCGCCGTCCCGCCAGACATACCAGTCCCGATATGGGTTGTCCCGGCCGGCCCGCGCCTGCTGAAACCAGGGGTGCTGGTCTGAGGTGTGGTTGAGCACCAGATCCAGCAGGATCCGCAGACCGCGCCGATGAGCTTCGGCCAGCAGCTCGTCGAAGTCAGCCAGCGTGCCGTAATCGGGATGGACGGCCGTGAAGTCGGCGACGTCATAGCCCCAATCCAATTGTGGCGAAGGGTGGAACGGTGACAGCCAGAGCGCGTCCACGCCCAGCCACTGCAAATAATCCAGCTTGGCCGTGATCCCGGGCAGATCCCCCACCCCATCGCCGTTGGAGTCGGCGAAGGAGCGCGGATAGATCTGGTAACAGACGGCGCGGCGCCACCAGGCGGGGGAGGCCATCGCCGTTCAGTTCCCGGCCGCCGCGGCGAGCGCGGGCGTGTGGGCGCGCAGGTTGGCGTGCGGCGTGGCCAGCGGGATCTCACAGCCGGCGGCGCTGAAGCTGCGCGCGCCGCCCAGTTGCAAACAGGCCTGGGCCGCGGCGCGCACCTTCTCCGGCGTCCCCTGCAGCATGACCGCCACCGGGTCAAAGTTGCCGCACGCGGCCACCCCATGTTCGCCATAGACCTGGGCGGCCTTGCCGTAATCCACCATCCAGTCCACGTCGATAATGTCCGCGCCCGACTGGGCCAGCAGCGGCAGCAGATGCGTGGACTGGCCGCAGATATGCAGGCGCCCCACCCCGCCGGCCGCGCGGATCGCGGCAAAGATCCGCTGCTGATACGGCAGGGCGAATTCCTGATACATGCGCGGGTTGATCAACGAGGCGGCGGCGTCCCCCAACCCCACAATGTCGGCGCCGGCCGCGATCTGCGCCTGCGCGAAGGCAATCTCCACCGCCACACAGCGCTCAAGCAGGTCATGCACGAAACGCGGGTTCTCAATCGTGTCGGTCATCAGCGATTGGATGCCGCGCAGGTCCGCGGACTCGGCGAAGGCGCCCTCCACCCAGCCCATGATCGGCACCTGCCCGCCCACCTGGCTGCGGAAATAGCGGATGGCCTCCAGGCGGTCGCTCATCCGCCGGCCGGTGGCGGGATCGGGTGTCTTGAGTTTCGCCAGGTCGCCGTAGTCCTGCAGCAGCGGCACCAGGCTCAGCGGCAGGTCATCCTCAGGAAATTCGATCTCGGCCCCGAAGTCCGCCGTCTCGCGGAAGGGGTCGGAGATGGCCTGGACGATGTCGATCTGGAAGTGCTCGACCATAGCCAGGTTGGCTTCGCACAGGACGCGCCAGTCTTTATAGTATTCGCTCAGCGGCCGGCCGATGTACTTGGCCCCAAAGGTCATGATGATGTCAAAGTTCGGGGCGCGGTCAACGGGCTCACCACGCAGACGGTGTTGAAAACGTTCGTAAGCGTTCATGGGACCTCCTGGCCGGCGGGCGTGTGGCCCGGAACGGCAATGTGATCAGCAAGACGGGGCAGAGAAGCGCAAGGAATCGGCGGGATGGGTGTGCGCCAATACTCCCAGGTGTGGGCACTGGGAAACTCCTTGCGCTGGGCCGGCAAGCGCGGGCGCGCCGGGAGCCAACACCCCCAAACAGCCGGATGGTCGACCAGCCCGGCCTCAAACTGTTCCAGTTTCCGCAACTACCGGATTCAAAGCGGCCAAATCAGTGAGGCTGCCATGGGCGCTGGCCGCCGGCACTTCCGCCGTTATCCACCGCTCGCCGTCCTCGCTTCGGCGGGGGCGGTATGACGAGCAGAGTGGAAATAGAACGGGAGCCCGGTATCCTTGACGGTGGCCAAACCAAACGAGGACACCATGGCCCCACCACCGAGAATATCCCGCCGGCCGAGCTCAGTCAAGGCGATTTTCATGAACTGCTGCGCGCCACGTTGCGCGACGCTGTCCGCCTGCCGTTGCGGACGGGGTTGCAGGCCGAAGGTGATCACTCATCACCGGCACCCGCTTTGCCTACGCCCAAAGGATATCGCGATGCAGATACAGCGCCACGGCTGACATCATGAGCCCGACCAGCAGCAGGATGGGCGGCTGCA
>JAEURL010000516.1 GCA_016789165.1 Anaerolineales bacterium
CCCTGTTCTGGGGGCTGCAGCACCTGGCCCTCCCGTGGCTGGCAGACGGCCAGTACCTGGCGTGGCGCGGCCTCTCCGCCACTGCGGCGGTGGCGGGCTTCACACTCGTCTTCGCCTGGCGGCGAAAACTCGTCCCCCTCATCGGCGTCCACTACCTGGCCGATCTCGCCACGGCCCTTATGCTGGCGCTGCCGGTTCTGAGCCGCTGACGCCGCGGCCCTTAATCAGGCCGATGATCTCGGCCGAGGTGGTGTGCCGGCCGGCGGCCTGCTTGCTGAAAATCAAGGTGTCGTCCAGGGTGACCTCGAAGCGGCCGCCCTCCGAAGGGATCAGGGTAAGCGCGGCCAGGTCACGCCCGAACGCGCCCAACAGGTCGGCGGCGAGACTCGTCGCCCGGGGGGTGTAGTTTCAGACGATGCAGAATTCAATAGTGACCTTCATCTCAACCTCCTAAGGCAGGGTCAGGGTGGCCAGTTGCACCCGGTCATCGGCGCCGGCGCCCGGCCCGGCCGCCCGCACGCGGACGTTCGTCAACGGATCATACAAGCCCGCCCACAGCGTATACTCCCCGGCCGGCAGGTCGGCCGGCAGGGTCAGCGTGTGGACATCGCGCACGTACTCCCCGGGCAGCCAGCCGGTGGTGGGCCGCGCGCCGCCGGCCGGGTAGGCGTCACTCTGCGCCCAGACCCGCCCGCCGGCGTCCAGGTGCACGAAGACCTTGGCGCTCAGCGCGGGCGTGGCGGCCGCCTCCCAGACCAGGGCCACCGTCAGGGTTTCGCCGGCGCGGTCCACAGTGTAGCCGGCCAGCGCCCCCACGCCGTCGAAGCGGGCGCCGCTGACCGCCTGGAACGGCGGCGGGGTGAAGGTGCGCTCCGGCGCCTCCACCGTCAGTGTCCCCAGCCCCTGCGCGCCGGCCTCGCCCGGCACCGTGACCATCAGCGTGTACTCGCCGCCGGCCAGACCGGCCGGGATGATCAGGCGGTGCTGGCCGCGCCACTCATCGCCGGGCCGCCACTGCGCGGTGCCGTAGCCGTTGGCGGGTTCCAGGTCCCAGCCGGCGGCGGCGCGGCCGGCCGCGTCGCGCAGTTCCAGCCGCGCCAGCCGGTCGGTGCCCGGGGCCGCCTCGGCGCGCCAATACCAGGTGAGGGCCAGCGTGTCGCCGGCGCGCACGGCCGGCTGATCCACGCGATAGCCAAGGAAACGGAGCGGCCCGAAGCGCAACGGCGCCGCGGTCTCGGGCTGCAGCCGGAAGGGCTGGGCCGGCCGGGCCACCGTCAGCGATCCCAGCGCCAGCTGCGGGGCGATGGCGTTGCCCTGCTCGTCCAGCACCGAGAGTGTTTCAAAGGTCACCCGGTCAAAGACCGCCGCCGCGAGCGCATAGTCGCCCGGCGGCGTGCCGGGCAGCACCTCCAGCCGGTAGGCCCACTGCGCGTACTGGCCCGCCGGCCACTCCAGCGTCAGCGGCGGCTCGCGGTGCCAGCGGGGCGGCAGGAGCGCGTCGGTGTCATCCCACAGGCGGCCGGCCGCATCGGTGAGGAAGAAGGCGGGCTTGAGGCTCCGGCCGAGAGGCGCGCGCGGCGCCACGTACAGGGCCACGTCCACGCCCGCGTCGCCGGCCAAGGTGCGCGCGGCCAGGTCGTAGCCCAAGACGCTCAACCCGCCCGCCAGCTCGGCCGCCAACGGCGTTTGAGCCTGGAGCACGCGGGCGCCGTCGAAGCCGGGCCGGCGCAGGGGGTTGGGGAAGCGATCGACGACGGCCAGCTTGAGGGCGAGCAGGGCCAGCGCCAGGAGGCCCAGATCCCAGAGCCCGCCCCCGGAGAGCGCCGGGCGCGGCCGGCCGTCAGCGGACCGGCGCCAGCCCGCCGCCAGCCCGGCCGCCAGCAGGGCGGCGCTGAGCAGCGAGGCGGCGCTGGCCGCGTCGCGCAGAGGGGTGGAGCCAAAGCGCACGCGGACCGTGTGCGACCCGGCCGGCAGCGTGAAGGCCACCAGCCCGGTGGCGGCGGCCGGCTGGGTGGGAACCGGTGTCCCATCGATCAGCACCTGCCAGCCCGGATACCAGAATTGCTGATAGACCAAGGCCGTCGGGGCGGCGGCCGCCGCCGTGTACTGCGCGTCCAGCGGATCGCGGATATCCCCGGGCGTCAGCTCGGCCGCGCCGCTCAGCCGGGCCGGCTCCTGGCCGGCCGCCAGGGCGCGCGCCAACGCCCCATCGGCGGGCACGCCCTCGGCGGCGCGCGGCAAGTACTCGCCCTTGGCCGTCGTGCCGATGGTGCCCGAGGCGCGCTCGTAGTCCAGCATGGCCGGCAGGTCGCCGGCCGGCGTGGCGCAGTAGCGGGGATACCACCAGCTCAGGTTGCCGGCGACGACCAGCAGCACAGCCAGGCTGGCGGGCAGCAGCGCGAGGCGGGCCGGGAGCTGGCCCTCCAGGACGCGGACGCCGGCGCCGATCAGCACCGCCGCGCCCAGAGCGGCCGGCCCGAGCATCCGCCACGGGAATTGCACCAGCTCCAGCGGCGGGAGCAGGCGCCAGACCGGCGCTGAGGCCGGCAGGGTCATGAAGCCGTAGGCCAGCAGGGCCAGCGCAAAAAAGGCCAGCTCCCAGGCGTCCGGGCCCGCCGGCACAGCGGCGGTGGGCGGCGGGCCGGCGGGCCGGGCGCGCCGGCGGCGCGCGAGCGCGGCCAGGCCAAGGCCGAGCGGGCCAGTCAGAGCCAGCGCGGCCGGCACCAGGCCGAGGGCGCGCGGCGGCGAGGGGTTGATCAGGGCCGGGTCGGCCGGGCGCGGCGGCGCCAGCAGCTCGCCCAGCGCGATGAAATTGGTGTCCCAGGTGAAGATCGGGCGCACCAGCAGGCGCTCCGCGTGGACCAGGCCGCGCTCGGCCAGGGCCGGCAGCCAGAAGTAGGTGGTCAGCGTGATGCCCAGCAGCAGCGCCAGGGCGCTGACGGCCAACGCCTTACCCGAGCGGGCGCGCCCGGCCGCCAACGCCGCATAGCCCGCGAACAGCGGCGAGGCCAGCAGGGCGAAGATGTTGTGGGTGAGGATCAGCGCGGCATAGGGCCCGGCGATCAGCAGCCAGTGGCCGGCAGCCAGCCGCCGGCGGCTGTCCACCGCTCGTTGGATCCCCCACAGCACCAGCGGCGGCCAGACGAAGGCCAGGGTCTCGGCCAGGTTGCCGCGGAAGAGCGCGTCATAGGCCAGGTAGGGGGCGAAGAGATAGGCGGCGCCGGCGGCCAGGCCGGCCCGTTCCCCCCACCGCTGGCGCGTGAAGAGGAAAGCGGCGCTGCCGGCCCCCCAGAGCGCCAAGCCGAAAGCCAGCCGGAGCGCGGCCGGGTAATCCAGGCCCAGTTGGTGCAGGCCGACGACCAGGTACGACGACAGCGGCGCGTAGAAGTTGTAGAACGGGAAGCCGTAGCCCTGGGCCATGTGCGGGGCCCAGCGGGGGAAGAGGTGCCCGAGCTCGATCAGCGCCCCCAATTGGACGGCCCGGAAGAGGTGGAAAGCGCCGTCGTCCGAGCACGTCAGCTGGGCGTGGGCCAGCGGCTCGGCCGCAATCGCGGCCAGGACCAGCAGGACCCCCAAGGGGAGGAGCGGACGCAGACGGCGCATCCCGCGAAGTATACGGGAGGAGGCCGCCGGCCGGGAGATGGGTATGTTATAGTGAAACCGGCGTCCAAGCCGGCCGGGCTGTCGCAGCGGCTGCCTCGCAGCCGTTGAGGAAAGTCCGCGCTCCCCAGAGCACGACGCCGGGTAACACCCGGAGCGGGGTGACCTGCTGGAACAGGGCCACAGAGAAGCGCAGTGCCCGGCCGCCGCCCACGGCGGCGGCCGAGCGAGGGTGAAACGGTGGGGTAAGAGCCCACCGGCGTCCGCCGCAAGGCGGGCGGCCAGGCAACCCCCGTCGGGAGCAAGGCCAAGCAGGGGCAAGCTGCTGCTCGCAGCGCCTGAGCCCCGGGTCGGCCGCACGAGCCGGCCAGCAATGGCCGGCCTAGAGAGATGACGGCCTAAAACAGAACGCGGCTTACGGGCTGGCTTGCCAGACGCCTAAAGGGCGTGACCAGTTTCGACTGGTCACGCCCCCAAGACAATCGCGCGGCGCAGAGGTTAGCGGAGCTCATTGAAAGGATGGAATTCCAAGGCCGCCTGAGCCCGCTGCAGACTGGGCCGCGAATAGTGGCGGCGAAATGTGGACGTGCCGGCATGGCGCAACAGCGATTCGACTTGAACAGCAGAGGCCCCGCGATCCTCCAGGATCGTCGCCAGGCTACGGCGGATGAGCCG
>JAEURL010000518.1 GCA_016789165.1 Anaerolineales bacterium
GGGCTAGTCGACATGACTATCCTTTTTAGTCATCGGGAAGAATTGTCCGATTGGACAGCGGCATTGTACCGTAACGGTAAGCATTTGCCCATTATGTGTTCTTTGGGGTGTGTAACATAAGGCCGCCAACTTGAGGCAGCCTTGGTGCGCACGAAGCAACCATAATACCGGAATGCTATTCCGTTTTTGGACCAGCTCTCAAGTCATCAATCCCTAAGCCAGGAGAGGATAACACCATGAAGAAAATCAGGGTTGGCATCATCGGATGCGGCTTCATCGCCAACGGCAAGCACCTGCCGAGCATGGCCCGCATCGAGGGCGTCGAGGCGGTCGCCTTCTGTGACATTGTGCTCGAGAAAGCGCAGGCGTCAGCCCAGAAGTTCGGCGTCCCGGGCGCCCTGGTGTGCGCGGATTACCGGGAGCTGATCGCCCGGGCGGACATCGACGTGGTGCATGTCTGCACGCCGAACAACTCCCACGCCGAGATCTCGGTGGCGGCCCTGCAGGCCGGCAAGCACGTGATGTGCGAGAAGCCGATGGCCAAGACCGCGGCCGAGGCCAAGGCCATGCTGGACGCCGCGCGCGCCACTGGCAAGCTGCTGACCATCGGCTACCAGAACCGCTTCCGCGAAGACTCGCTCTTCCTGAAGTCGCTGTGCGAGGCCGGCGAATTGGGCGACATCTACCTGGGCAAGGCCTTCGCCACCCGCCGGCGCGGCGTGCCCACCTGGGGCGTCTTCATGGACAAGGAGAAGCAGGGCGGCGGCCCCCTGATCGACCTGGGGACGCACGCGCTGGACCTGACCCTGTGGATGATGCAGAACTACGAGCCGACCACGGTGCTGGGCTCCACGTTCGACAAGATCGCCAAGATCGGCAGCCCGGCGAACGGGATGGGGCCGTGGGACCCGGCCAAGTATGAGGTGGAGGACAGCGCCTTCGGGCTGGTGAAGTTCAAGAACGGGGCGACCGTGACCCTGGAGGCCTCCTGGGCCCTGAACCAGATCATCTCCAACGAGGCCATGACGCTGCTGTGCGGCACCAAGGCCGGCGCCGACATGTTCCCGCCGGCCGGCCCGATCGTGCGCACCGCTGACTTCCAGTCCGCGCCGAGCTTCCACGTGCGCGTGAACGGCGAGAATGCCGGCAAGCTGTACATCCAGAACTACGCCATGGGCGCGGCGTTCATCGGGGATGGGCGGCAGACCGAGGACTTCGCCGGCGGTTACAAAGAGGCCCTGGCCTGGTTCACGGCGGTGCGTGGCGAGGGCGAGCTGGTGGTCAAGCCGGAGCAGGCCTACACCGTCACCTGCATCCTGGAAGCGATCTATCGGTCCGCCGCCTCTGGCGACGTCATTCGTCTGTCCTAGCCGGTTGAAGGAGCCTTACCATGAAACTCGGCGTTCTTACCGTTCTGTTTCAGGACCGGCCGCTGGATAAGGTGCTCGACCATGTGGCCCAGATGGGGCTGCAGGCGGTCGAATTGGGCACCGGCGCCTGGCCCGGCAACGCGCACTGCGATCCGGCGGTGCTGCTGAAGGACCGCGCCGCCAGCCAGGCTTTCCGCCAGGCGGTGGAGGACCGCGGCCTGATCATCAGCGGCCTCTCCTGCCACGGCAACCCGCTCCATCCCAACCGCGCCACCGCGGCCGAGTATGACCGCGTCTACCGGGACACGGTCAAGCTCGCGGCCGCGCTGGGCGTTCCAGTCGTCAACTTGTTCTCCGGCTGCCCGGGCGATTCGGACAACGCGAAGTATCCCAACTGGGTGACCTGCGCCTGGCCGCCGGACTTCACCGAGATCCTCAAGTGGCAGTGGGAAGAGAAGGTCATCCCTTACTGGCGGGAGGCCGGCCAGTTCGCGGCTGACCACGGCGTCAAGCTGGCGTTCGAGATGCACCCTGGCTTCGTGGTCTACAACCCCGAGACCTTGCTGCGCCTGCGCCAGGCGGTCGGCCCCGTGATCGGCGCCAACTATGACCCCAGCCACCTGTACTGGCAGGGCATCGACCCGGTGGCGTCCATCCGGGCCCTGGCCGGCGCCATCCACCACGTGCACGCCAAGGACACCTTCGTCGATCCCATCAACACGGCCGTGAATGGCGTGCTCGACACCAAGTCCTACGCCGAGCTGCCCAAGCGCTCGTGGACCTTCCGCACCGTCGGCTACGGGCACGATCAGTTGGCCTGGCGGGCCCTGGTCAGCGAGCTGCGCCTGACGGGCTACGACTACGTCATGTCCATCGAGCACGAAGATCCGCTGGCCTCGATCGACGAAGGCTTCGCGCGGGCCGTGAGCTTCCTCAAGGACGTGCTGCTCACCGAGCAGCCGGCCACCATGTGGTGGGCGTGATCATGTACGAACTGACCAATGTCCTCGTCGGCGACATCGGGGGCACTAAAACCATCCTGGCGTTGTATTCGGCCGAGACCGGGCCCTACCAGCCGCGGTTCCAGAAGACGTATGCCAGCGCGCAGTACGCCAGCCTGGAGGCCATCGTCCGCGAATTCCTGCCGGAGGCCAACCAGCCGGTCGGGCGCGCCTGTTTCGCCGTGGCCGGCCCCGTGGTCGACGGGCGGGCGCAGATCACCAACCTGCCCTGGGTGGTGGATGCCGCCCGCCTGGCGGCCGAGTTCAGCCTCAGCCACATCGCCCTGCTGAACGATCTGGAGGCCGTGGCGGCGGCCGTGCCCATCCTGCGGCCGGAAGACTTGCACACCCTCAGCGCCGGGAAGCCGGCGCCGGCCGGCAACCGGGCCGTGGTGGCCCCGGGGACCGGGCTGGGCGAGGCCTTCCTGACTTGTACCGATGGGCGCTACCACGCCCACGCCTCGGAGGGGAGCCACGTCTCCTTCGGGCCGGTGGGCGAGCTGCAGATCGGCCTGCTGCGCTACATGAACCAGCAGGGTTTCGGGCACGTCAGCTTCGAGCGCGTCTGCTCGGGCGGCCTGGGCGTGCCGCACCTGTACGCCTACCTGAAGTCGATCCAGTACGCCGAGGAGCCGGCCTGGCTGGCTGAGAAGTTGGCCGGCAGCGACGACCCGACGCCCATCGTCTTCGAGGCCGCCCAGGACCCGGCCCGGCCGTGCCCGCTGGCGGCGGCCACGCTGGACCTGTTCGTGGCGATCCTGGGCGCGGAATGCGGCAACCTGGCGCTGAAGGTGCTGGCTACGGGGGGGATCTACCTGGGTGGCGGCATCTCGCCGCGCATCCTGGCCCATCTCCAGCTGCCCGCGTTCCTGGAAGCGTTACGCGATAAGGGGCGGTTCCGCGAGATCCTGACGCAAATGCCCGTCCACGTCATCCTCAACCCGCAAGCCGGGTTGCTGGGCGCGGCCGCGCATGGCCTGAGCCTGTAGGGGTCCGCCCGCCGCCGCTCCCCTGACTGTTCGCAGCCCATCCATCCGGCAGCCGGCCGGCCCGCGTGTTTGCCCGGGCCGGCCGGCTGCTCGGCCAGCGGCCGCCGGCCACCCCGCGCGAGCCCGCCAAGGACACCCCTCATCGTGAGCAGCGTTGCAAATTCCCCGGACCGCGGGTCGCGGGCCGGCCCGCCCGCGCCGGCATCCGCGCGGCGGGCGCTGGGCCTGATCTTCTTCACCATGCTCATGGACATCATGGGCATCTCGCTGCTCCTGCCGGTCGCGCCGCAGATCGTGCTGCAGTACAGCTCGGAGGCGTCCCTGGTGACGCTGGTGACCATCACCTATGCCGCCGGGCAGTTCCTGGCCTCGCCCATTCTGGGCAAGCTGGGTGACCGGTTCGGGCGCCGGCCGGTGCTCCTGCTCAGCATCGTGGGCCAGGCGCTGGGCTATCTGATCTTTGGCCTGAGCCGCTCGCTCCCGGTGCTGTACCTCGGCCGGCTGATCGGCGGCGTGACGGCCGGCAACCTGGCGACCGCCAGCGCCTACATCGCCGATGTCTCCCCGCCGGAGGAGCAGTCCAAGAACTTCGCCCTGGTGGGCACGGCCTGGAGCCTGGGCCTGATCATCGGGCCGGCGCTGGGCGGGGTGTTCGGCCAGATCAGCCTGTATGCGCCGGCGCTGCTGGCCGCCGGCCTGGCACTGCTCAATGCGGTGCTGGGCTACTTCCTGCTGCCTGAATCGCTGCCCCGCGAGCGCCGCGACCTGGCCCCCTGGCGCCCGCGCGATTACAACCCGGTCCTGACTATCGTGGACATGGGCCGCAAGCCGGCGCTGGGCCTGATCCTGCTGGTCTACGCCCTCTTTGCCTTCGCCTTTAACGGCGCCAACAGCACCGCCGCGCTGTTCATCATCCAGAAGTTCGGGGCCGTCACCTGGCAGGTGAGCCTCATGCTGGCGCTGGGCGGCCTGTCCGTGGCGTTGACCAACACGTTCGCGGTGCCGCGCCTCATCCCGCGGCTGGGCGAGCGCCTGGCCGGCATCCTGACCCTGCTGGGATTGGGGCTGGCCTACTTGGGGATGTTCTGGGCCCCGCTGCTCTACGCTGTTTTCGTCATGTACATGCTGGGCAGCTTTATGAACTCGTTCGTCTTCCCCGTGATCACGATCCTGAGCGCCAAGCGGGTGACCGGCCAGGAGATGGGAACCTTGATGGGCGTGAACTCGGCGGTAGGCAGCCTGATGGGGATCTTCGGACCGCAGAGGGGCGGGCTGGTGTACGACGGGGTAATGCCGGGCGCGCCGTTCTGGATGGGCGCGCTGGTGCTGGTGCTGGCCGCCTGGCTGCTCAGCCGGACGGCCGCCGCGGCGCGAGCCGGGGAGGCCGCGCCAGCCTAGCCGGCGCCCACCTTGGGGGAGGGAGCGGGATCGGCGCCGGCTGAGTGGACCGCCAGCGCAACGGCGCTAGCTGGACTCGCGTACGATGAGCCGGCAGGGCGGCCGGATAATCAGCGACGGGGTTGGGGCTTGGCCCTGGATGAGCGCGTGGAAGTGCGCGGCGATCGTGCCCGTCATTTTGGCCTCTGGGTCAATGGCGATGGACGTCAGCCGCGGCCGCAGCAGCTGGCTGGACGGCAAGTCGTCGCAGCCGACCAGGGCCACATCGCCGGGGACGGTCAGCCCAACGTCTTGCAGGGCGCTCAGCAGCAGCAGGGCGTATTCGTCGTTGTAGGTGAACACGGCTGTGGGCCGCGGCCCCTCGCGCCACTGGGCTGCTACAGCCGCCGCCTGGCGCGGCTCATAGTCCAGGTCGAGGCGCGTCACCGTTGCACCCTGCGGAAGCGCGATCCGCTCCAGGCCGGCCAGGCGCTGCCGCCCCATGTGCACGATGCGCGGGTCCTTGGGCACGACGACGGCGATGTGGCGGTGGCCGCGGCTGAGCAGGTGCTCGGCCGCGCACTCGCCCAGCCGGGCGAAATCCATGACGACGGCCGGGGTCGGTGTCTGCGGCGGCTCGCCATAGGCATAGGCCAGGATGGCGCGCACCCGGTTCCGCGACAGGATCTCAACGTCGGCCTCGGACAACTCGTTGGCGGGCACGATCATGCCGACCGGGTGGAACGACGCGATCTTGCGGATGATCGAGGCCTTGTCGCTGTGCCGGAACAGGCGCAGCATCACGGCATAGCCCAGGGCGTCCACCTGCAGCGCCAGCGCCTGGAGGAAACCGATTGAGCTGGCGTTGTAGGGCCAATCGAAAAAGGGCAGCAGGACCAAGTCATTGCGGCCGGCCCGCAGCGAGCTGGCCATCTCGTGCGGGACGTAGCCCAACTGCGCGGCCGCGGCGCGGACGCGCTCCTTGGTCGCTTCGCTGATACGCGAATTGGGGACGTTGTTTAGGACATAAGATACGGTCGCCCTTGAGACGTTGGCCAGCCGGGCCACATCCAGACTGGTGGGCGCCACAGGCACTTTCCGCTCGTCGGTCTTGTCTTCGGCTGCCGGGCGGCTGTCCGCGTGGGTGTTTGATGACATCCCGGTGCTTCCCTGGTGAAAAGACGATTGACTCCAATAATTATCGGTGCTAGACTGGCTTACACGTGTAATCGGATTATACATCAAATTCCGCTGCGACACACGTTTTTTTTGTCAACATGGCTGACACGTGTCAGCTTGAACCGAGAGCCTCACAACGCTCCAGACCCAGAAAGGACATGCCTATGAAAAACATAAAGGTCGGTATCATCGGCTGTGGATTTATCGCCAACGGCAAGCACCTGCCGAGCATGGCCCGCATCGAGGGCGTCGAAGCGGCCGCCTTCTGCGATATCGTCCTGGAGCGCGCCCAGGCCTCGGCCAAGCAGTTCGGCGGCCCGGACGCTCTGGTGTGCACCGATTACCGCGACGTGCTCAAGCGCGCCGACATCGACGTCATCCACGTCTGCACCCCCAACAACTCGCACGCCGAGATCTCCATCGCCGCCCTGCAGGCCGGCAAGCACGTGATGTGCGAGAAGCCGATGGCCAAGACGGCCGCCGAGGCCAAGGCCATGCTGGAGGCCTCCCGCGCCACCGGCAAGCTGCTCACCATTGGCTACCAGAACCGCTTCCGCGAAGATTCGCTCTTCATGAAGGCGCTGTGCGAGGCGGGTGAGTTGGGCGACATCTACCTGGGCAAGGCCTTCGCCACCCGCCGGCGGGGTGTCCCGGTCTGGGGCGTCTTCATGGACAAGGAGAAGCAGGGCGGCGGCCCGCTCATCGACCTGGCCACCCATGCCGTGGACCTGACCCTGTGGATGATGGCGAACTACGAGCCGGCCTCGGTCCTCGGCTCCACCTTCGACAAGATCGCCAAGCTCGGCAGCCCCGCCAACAGCATGGGGGTCTGGGATCCGGCCAAGTTCGAGGTGGAAGACAGCGCCTTCGGCCTGGTTAAGTTCAAGAACGGCGCCACCGTCGTGGTCGAGGCCTCCTGGGCCCTGAACATGATCATCTCCAACGAGGCCATGACGCTGCTGTGCGGCACCAAGGCCGGCGCGGACATGTTCCCGCCGGAGGGCCCGATTGTGCGGACGGCCGACTTCCAGTCCGCGCCGAGCTTCCACGTGCGCGTGAACGGCGAGAACGCCGGCAAACTCTATATCCAGAACTACGCCATGGGCGCCGCCTTCATCGGCGACGGCAGCGTGCGCGAAAGCTTCGCCGGCGGTTACAAAGAGGCCCTGGCCTGGTTCACGGCGGTGCGCGGCGAGGGCGCATTGGTGGTCAAGCCGGAGCAGGCGTACACCGTCACCCGCATCCTGGAAGCCATCTATCAGTCCGCGGCCACCGGCGACGTGGTCCATCTGGCCTGAGGCGCAGGACGAGCGACCCCTATGAAGAAATATCGAGTTGGAATTATCGGCTGCGGCGCCATCTTTTTCATGCACGCCTACCCGCTGCACAAACTTGCGAACGCCGAGATCGTGGCGGTCTGCGATATCAAGCCGCCGGCCCTGGAAACCGCCAAGCAGCTCTTCCACTGCGACGGATACAGCGACTACCGCGAGCTGCTCCAGCGCCCGGACATCGACGTCGTCCACATCCTCACGCCGCACTACCTGCACGCGCCAATGGCCATCGCCGCCGCCGACGCCGGCAAGCACGTGCTGAGCGAGAAGCCCATGTCTATCAACATGGAGCAGGCCCACGCCATCGTGGCGGCCGGCCAGCGCAACAACGTCACCATGGGCGTCATCAGCCAGAACCGCTACAACGCCGCCTCGGTGGCCGTCAAGGAGGCCATCGCCAACGGCAGCCTGGGCAAGGTCCTGGGCCAGCGCATCATCCTCTCCTGGACCAAGCCGGCCGCCTACTACCGCAACAGCGACTGGCACGGCACCTGGGATAAGGAAGGCGGCTCGCTGATGATTGACCAGGCCATCCACGTGATGGACCTGGCCCGCTGGCTCATCGGCGACGAGATCGCCAGCGTTCAGGCCAGCATCGCCAACCGCGCCCACCCCGAGATCGAGACCGAGGACACGGCCGAGGGCCTGATCACCTACCGCAATGGCGTGCAGTCCGTCTTCTTTGCCACCAACAACTTCACCTTCAACTCGCCGGTGGTGGTGGAAACCCACTGCGAGAACGGCACGGCCCTGCT
>JAEURL010000567.1 GCA_016789165.1 Anaerolineales bacterium
CTGCCCGGCGCGCCCAACCTGGCCATCTACGGCTACACGGCCGATGGCTCGGCGCCCAGCCGCCCGGGCGGCCCGGTGCTGATCGTGGACCAGGGCGCCACGGTCAATCTGACCCTGGCCAACAACCTGGCCGCGCCCACCGCGCTCACCATCGTCGGGGTCGAGATGGCGCCCGATCTGGACGGCGTGGCGCCCGGCGCGAGCCGGACCTACACCTTCACGGCCGCCCAGCCCGGCACGTACCTGTACGAGGCCGGCCTGATCCCGGGCGGCGCGCGGCAGGTGGCCCTCGGCTTGTACGGCGCGCTGATCGTGCGCCCGGCCGGCGCCCCCAGCCAGCTGTATGACGCCGCCAGCGCCTTCGACGACGAAGCCGTGCTGGTCTTCAGCGAGATCGACCCGCGCCTGAACGCCAACCCGGCCGGCTTCGACCTGCGCGATTTCCAGCCCCAGTACTTCCTGATCAACGGTCAGGTGTATCCGGGCGCGGACGTCATCCCCACCGCCGCCGGCCGCACGCTGGCCCTGCGCTACATCAACGCCGGCCTGCACAACCGCACCGTCGGCCTCCTCGGCGTGGATCAGAGCGTGGTCGGTCTGGACGGCCTGCCGCTGGCCTTCCCGCGCGGCGCCATGGCCGAATCCGTGGCGCCCGGCGCCAGCGTGGATGCGCTGGTGCGTGTCCCGGCGGCGGCCCCGGCCGGCACGCGCTACCCGCTCTTTGACACCGGCCTGACCTATCTGCACAACCCCGGCCAGCCCGATCCCGGCGGCCCGCTCACCCTGGTGACCGTGGACTCGGCCGTCACCCCGGCGCCGGTGGGCCCGCTGGCCCGCAGCGTCCAGGTGACGCCCAATCCCACGACCGGCCTGAGCGGCGTGACCCTGAGCGCCGTGCTCAGCAGCAGCAGCGCCAACGTCGTGGCGGCCGAGTACTTCATCGATACGCTGGGCGCGCCCGGCACCGGCACGGCCTTCGCCGGCCTGGCCCCCGGCGCCTCGGCCAGCGTCTCGGCCTTCATCAATGCGGCCACCCTGGCGACCCTCGCGCCGGACAGCCATCCGCTCTTCGTGCGCGGCCAGGACGCCAACGGCGTCTGGGGGCCGGTCAACTCCGCCATCCTGGATCTGGTGACCACCGGCCCGATCGTCAGCAGCCTCAACCTGCGGCCGGGCGGCCTGGACCTGGACGGCCTGAAGACCAGCCCGACGCGCGGTGACGCCGATGTGCGCCTGTACGGCACCGCCAGCACCGGCCATGAAGACGCCAGCGGCGCGGTCACCGTGACCACGGCCCAGTACGCCATCAGCGGCCCCGGCCTGGGCGCGCCCGTCACCGGCGCCGTGGACGTGACGCCGCCCGGCGTCAACACCGCCGCCCTGAGCGCCGTCATCCCGGCTTCGGCCGTGAACGGCCTCACGCCGGCCGGCGTCAGCGGCGTCTTCACCGTCAGCGTCACGGCCCAGGACAGTCTGGGCAACACCGGCGCCGCCGGCGTGGTCAGCCTGTACCTGGATAAGCAGGGGCCGGCCGTGCAGGGCGCGCCCGTCGTGCGCCTGACGCCCAACAACGGCACCTTGCCGGTGGATACCTTCTCCTACGCCGTCCGCGTGGACGCGACCTTTACCGACCCGCTGGTCAACGGCGTGCAGTCCAATATCGACTGGGCCGAGCTGTACATCGGGCAGCCGGGCCAGCCGGGCACCGGCGCCCCGATCCCGTTCTACCCGACGCGGGCCGTCTTCTCCAGCCCGAGCGAGCCGGCTTACGCCACCATCCCGCTGGCCACGGTCAATCAACTGGCGCAGGGCGCGCAGACGCTCTACCTGCGCGGGCGCGATGCGGCCGGCAACTGGGGCCCGTACACCCAGGCGACGCTGGTGGTGGATAAGGCCGGCCCGGTCATCACCGGGTTGGCGCTGGCCAACACCGCCACGCCGCGGGTGCTGCGGCTCTCCGGCACGGCCACCGACGCGGCGGTGCCCGGCGCCACCGGCTCCACCATCATGCGCGCCGAGTGGTTCCGCGGCACGGATCCGGGGCTGGGCCTCGGCACGGCCATCCCGGCCGCGGACGGCGTCTTCAACAGCCCGTCTGAGCTCGTGGCCGTGAACATCAACACCAACGGCTGGGCGGCCGGCGCCTACGTCATCAGCGCCCGCGCCCAGGACCAGGCCGGCAACTGGGGCCTGATCGCCACGCGCAATCTCACCATCACCACCAGCGGCGCGCGCATCTTCGCCGCCGACTTCGCGGCCGGCAGCTTCACGGACTGGACCGCCGCCTACGGCCTGAGCAACAGCCAGCTGAGCGTGACCACGCCGGCGGGCGAGGGCGCGCTGGCCGCCGGGGACGGGCAGCTGGAGGCCCGCGTGAAGGGCGCCTTCCCGGCCTACCTCGTCGACCGCACGCCCTACGACGAGGCCACCTACGGCGCCAGCTTCCAGTTCCAGCCCGCCGACGCGGCCTCCCTGGCCGGCGGCGCGGTGGATATCTTCACCGGCCTGGACCGCCAGACCACGCTCTTCGGGGTGCAGTATCAGCGCACCGGTTCCGGCCACGCCCTCCGCTTCTACGCCGTGGACGCCGCCGGCAACCCGCAGGCCACGGCCTGGCAGCCGATCAGCGCCGGCCCGCACCAGATCGAGGTGATCTGGCAGGCCGGGGCCGAGGCCACGCTGACCTTCAGCGTGGATGGCGCCGCGACGCGGCTGACGCTCGACACCGCCGGCTATGGCCTGGACGAGGTCCGGCTGGGCCTGCAAGGTGAAGGGCTCCAGGCTGGCATGTCCGGCGCCCTGTACTTCGACAACTTCAGCTCCTCCCGCCAGCCGTACAACGTCTACCTGCCGGCCCTGCGCAAGTAGCCGGACGCCCGCCGCTCCCCGCCCCTCCTCTGGCCTCGGCCAGGGGAGGGGCGGTCCGGTTATGGGATAATCGCGATGAACGCTTCGAACGCCATGCCCGCTCCTGCCTCGTCCCGCCTGTGGTTGCTGCGTCTGGCCATCCCCGCCCTGCTGCTGGCGGCGGTGGCGGCCTGGATGGCTTGGCGCGCCAACACCCCGCCGCCGGCCGCGCCCGGCGCCCCGCTGACCATGCCGGCCAGCGCCGAGATCGAGGGCCGCTTCGGGGTGCGCTTCACCCAGGTGGGCATCACGGCCGACGGCGGCATGGTGGACCTGCGCTATCAGGTGCTGGACCCGGACAAAGCCATGGCCCTGATGTCCATGTCGATGGCCGAGGCGGAGACCAACCCGGCCGCTCCCAAACTGATCATCGAGGCGGACGGCACCGAGATCGCCAACTCCGAAGTCATGTCCATGAAGCAGCTGCCGGAGGCCAACTCGATTCAGTTCATCTTGTACGCCAATCCGCGCGGCCTGCTCAAGCCCGGCATGCAGGTCACCGTCGTCGTCGGCGACCTGCGCCTGCCGCACGTCCCAGTTCAATAACCGCCTGGGGAGGCGGGGGCCGCCGGCGCACCTGGCCGGCGGCCCTTGTTTTATTTTCGGCGCTGCCCGTCAGGGGTGTTTTTCGTCACTAGGCGCGTGCCCAGCCGTTTGTCTACGATCTGTTTGATGAAGCTCACTCCCGTGCGCCTCC
>JAEURL010000575.1 GCA_016789165.1 Anaerolineales bacterium
CATCACCCGGTCGGCGATGCCGGCCACCACGCCCAGGTCGTGGGTGATCCAGATCACGGCCATGCCCAGCTCGGCGCGCAGGCGCGCCACCAGGTCCGTGATCTGGGCCTGGACGGTCACGTCCAGGGCCGTGGTGGGCTCGTCGGCGATGAGCAGGCGCGGCCGGCAGGCGATGGCGATGGCGATCATCACGCGCTGGCGCATGCCGCCCGAGAACTGGTGCGGGTACTGCTGGGCGCGCCGGACGGGGTCCGGGATGCCCACGTGGGCCAGCAGCTCCACGGCCTGCCGGTGGGCCTGGGCCGGCGCCCCGCCCAGGTGGGTGGCGATGCTCTCAGCGATCTGCTCGCCCACGGTCAGCAGCGGGTTGAGCGAGGTCATCGGGTCCTGGAAGACGAAGCCGATCTGGCCGCCGCGCACGTGGCGCAGCTCGTCCGGAGCCAGCCGCAGCAGGTCGCGCGGGGCGGCGCCGTCGTTGAAGAGCGCCCGGCCGGATTCCACGCGGGCCGGCGGGGAGGGCACCAGGCCCAGCAGCGACATGACCGTCATGCTCTTGCCGCAGCCGCTCTCGCCCACGATCGCCAGGGTCTCGCCCTCGTTCAGCTCGAACGAGACCCCGTTGACGGCGTGGACGGTGGCGTCCTGGGTCCGCAGGCGGACCACTAAATTTTCAACCTGAAGGATGGGCGGCATACGTTGCTTTCTTTGCCACGGCGGGCGCGGCGCTCGGCGAAATCGGCGGCCCCAACCTCTACCGGCGGGAACGCCGCAAGCGCGGGTCGAGCACATCGCGCAGCCAATCGCCGAGCAGGTTCATGCCCAGCGAGGCCAGCATGATGGCCAGGCCCGGAAAGGTGGCGATCCACGGCAGGGTGCGCAGGTAGCTGCGGCCGGCCTCCAGCATGTTGCCCCAGCTCGGCACGCTGGGCGGCACGCTCAGGCCCAGGAAGCTCAGGCCGGCCTCGTAGAAGATCATGGCCGACATCTCAAAGGAGGCCACCGTCAGCAGCGGCCCGATCAGGTTGGGCAGGATGTGCTCGAAGATGATGCGGGCCGGCTTGGCGCCGATGCTGATCGCCGACTCGACGTAGCCGGAGGACTTGATGCGCAGCACTTCGCCGCGCGCCACGCGCACGAAGATCGGGGCATCGGTCAGCCCGAAGATCAGGATGACGTTCACCAGGCTGCGCCCGAAGACGCCGGCGATGAAGACCACGAACAGCAGGTACGGCAGGGCCAGGACCACGCCCACGATGGTGGAGGTGATGCTGTCCGTGCGGCCGCCGCGGTAGCCGGCCACCAGCCCGAAGATCAGGCCCAGGCCGCCGGCGATCAGCACCCCGAAAAAGCCGACCGTCAGCGAGACGCGGCTGCCGTAGATGATGCGGCTGAGCAGGTCGCGGCCCAGGTTGTCGGTGCCGAGCGGGTACTCCCAGTTGCCGCCCGCCTGCCAGGCCGGCGGCTGCTTGGCGTTGCGCAGGTTCTGCAGCACCGGGTCATGCGGCGCCAGCTGCTCGGCGAACAAGGCCGAGATCACCAGCGCCAGGAACAGGAGCAGGCCGAGCAGCCCGCCCTTGTCGCGCCAGAGCAGCCGGCCGACGTAGCCGAGCTTGTCCAGCCAGGTTTCGCCGCGGGCCGCGGCCAGCTGGGCCACCGGGCCAGGGGAAGGCGTCAAGGCCTGGTCAGTCATAGCGGATCCTCGGATCGACGACGGCGTAAAACACATCGGCCAGCAGGGTCAGGGCCACCACCACCACGCTGGTGAAGACCGCGACGCCCTGCACCAGCGGAAAATCGCGCCGGCCGATGGATTCGGCCGTCAGCGTGCCCAGCCCCGGCCAGGCGAAGACCGTCTCCACGATGACGGCCCCGCCCAGCATGTAGCCGAACTGCACGGTGGTGACGCTGATGAGCGGGATGGCGGCGTTGCGCAGGGCGTGCTTGAAGAAGATCACGCGCGGCTGCAGGCCCTTGCTGCGCGCCGTGCGGATGTAGTCTTCGCCCATGATCTCCAGCACGGCCGAGCGCGTCAGCCGCACCAGCCGGCCCATGGTGCCCAGGCTGAGCACGAAGGCCGGCATGATCACCGAGTTCCAGCGCTCGCTGCCGGAGGTGGGGAACCAGCGCAGCTCCACGGCGAAGAACAGGATCATCAGCAGCGCCAGCCAGAAGGGCGGCACGGTCTGGCCGGCCAGGCCGATCAGCCGGCCGATCCAATCGACGGGCGAGCCGGGCAGCGAGCCGCCCAGCAGACCCAGCGGCACGGCGATGAGCACGGCCATGATCAGGGCCACCGTGGCCAGATAAACCGAGTAGGGCATGCGCTCCAGGATCAGCTCGATGGCCGGCTGGCGGTAGTGGAGCGAATCGCCGAAGTCGCCGACCACGGCCCGGCGGACAAAATCCACGAACTGGACCGGCAGCGGCCGGTTGAAGCCCATCTTCTCGCGGAAGGCGGCCACCTGCTCGGGCGAGGCCTCGCGCGCCAGCATCAGCGTCGCCGGGTCGCCGGTGGCCCGCACCATGAAGAAGACCAGCACCAGCACGCCCACCAAGACCAGCGCGGCCTGGAAGAGGCTATTGAGGATGTGACGCTGCATCGCGGCCCGCCTCCCGGGCGCCCCGGCGCCGCGGCCCGCCCACTGCGGGGGACCGGGCGCCGGGGCAATGGGCAAACGCGGCTACTGCCCGTCGCTCACCGAGACGTCCCACAGGTAGTAGTTCTCGGCCGAGCGCGGGCGGTAGTTCTGCACCCGCGTGCTGACGGCCTCAAACGCCTCCGGGATGTACAGGTAGACGAAGGGCGGGTTCTCGCGCATGTACTTCTGGATCTCGCCATACAGGGCGGCGCGCGCGTTCGTGTCCACCGTGATCTGCAGGTCCGAGATCATCTTGTCCAGCTTCGCGTCGTACCAGTTGGCGTAGGTCTCATCCTTGGCCAGCGCGCCCTGCAGGCGGGCATAGGCCTCCGGCAGGGTCGCCGACCAGCTGTCCACGAAGAGCGGCGGCAGTTCCTTCTTGGCCTCGCGGTCCCAGTAGGCGTTGGCCTCCTGCAGGTCCAGCTTGGTCCGGATGCCCACGGCGTTGAGCTGCTGCTCGATGGCCAGGCAGACGTCGTTGATCTTGGGGTAGCCGGACTCGGGGCAGGCGTAGCCCATCTCAAAGCCATCCGGATAGCCGGCCTCGGCCAGCAGCTGCTTCGCCTTGTCCGGGTCATAGGGCACCGGGTCGGCGTTGTCGAAGCCCAGCTCGCCGGGCGCCACGTAGCCGACCGCGCGGGTGGCGTAGCCGCTGAAGACGGCCTGGATGATGCCGTCCATGTCGATGGCATAGGCCAGCGCCTGGCGGACCTTGACGTCCTCCAGCGGCGTGCCCTGGCCGGTGCTGACGTTGTTGAACGCCAGGTAGTAGATGCGGGAGGTGGGATAGCGGATGATCTGGACCCCGGGCTCGCCCAGCAGGCTCTGCGCGTCCTCGGTGGTCAAGCGCGGGGAGATGTCGACGTCGCCGGCCTGCACCGCGGCCACGCGGGTGGCCGAGTCGGTCAGGAACTTGAAGACGACCTCGGCCACCTTCGGGTAGCCCTTGCGCCAGTAGTTCGGGTTGGCCACCACCGTCAGGTGATCGCCCTTGATCCATTCCTTGAACATGAACGGGCCGGTGCCCACCGGGGCTTCGGCGAACTTCTGCAGGCCGACCTCGGCGTGATACTTGGGCGGGATGATGGCCCAGCCATTGGCGATGTACGGCAGCAGCAGGGCGTTGGGCTGCTCGGTGGTGATGGTCACCGTGTGGTCATCCACCTTTTCCACGCTCTGGGCGATGGTGAAGTAGGTGGCGTAGCGCACGTCCGGCTGGCTGTACACCTGCCAGGAATAGACCACGGCATCGGCGTTGAAGGGCTCGCCGTTGTGGAAGGTGACGCCCTGGCGCAGATGGAAGGTGTAGGCCTTGCCGTCCGGCGAGACCTCCCAGCTCTCGGCCAGGGCCGGCTCAAAGGTGCCGTCCGGCAGCGGGGCGATGAGCGAGTCATACAGCGTCCAGGAGGCGTTGGCGGCCTGGCGCTCGGGCGCCTGCGGGAACTCAATCGCGGCGATGTCCGTGGTCAGGGCGATGCGCAGCGTGCCCACCGGCTTGAACGGCTCGGGGGTGGCTGTGACCACCACTTCCTGCTGGACGATCTGGGTCTCTTTAACGATCTCGGTCTCTTTGACGACCTGCGTCTGGACCACCGGGGTGGCGGCCGGCGCGCAGGCGGCGGCGGCGAGGGCAAAGACGGTCAGGGCGCTGACAATGCGCCAGAGGCGGGATGTCGCGGGCATGGCTCTCGTCTCCTTCGAGAAAAATAAAGCGGCGCGGATAGGATCAAGCCGGGGCGCTCAGGCGGTCGGCTGGCGGTCCTCCTTTCCGGTTGAGGGTGCCCCCTGCGGCAGCGGGCGATTGGCGGCCCAGCGAGGCGGCGCGCCGTCCAGGACCCGCGCCACTTCCGCGCTGGCGCGGTCCCACAGTTCCTGCTCGGCCGCCTCCGAACACCAGGCGCTGTGCGGGGTCACCAGCACGCGCGGGTGATGGAGCAGCGGATGATCGGGCGGCGGCGGCTCCTCGGCCAGCACGTCCAGGGCCGCGCCGGCCAGCCGGCCGGCCTCCAAGGCCGCCAGCAGGGCCGGCTCGTCCACCAGGGCGCCGCGCGCGGTGTTGATGAGCACGGCGCCGGCCCGGAGGCGGGCCAGGGTCTGAGAGTTGATGATCTGGCGCGTCTGCCCGGTGAGCGGCGTGTGCAAGGAGAGGTAATCCGCCTCCGCCAGCAGCGTCTCGAAATCCACCGCGCGCGCACCGCCGGCCGCGATCCGGTCCGCCGGCACCAGCGCGTCATGGGCGATGACGGCCAGGCCAAAGCCGCGCGCCCGCTCGGTCACCGCCTGGCCGATCCGGCCGAAGCCCAGCAGGCCCAGGGTGCGCCCGCGCAGCCGATGGATGGGCCGGGCCGAGGCCACGTCCCAGATGCCGCGCGCCGTCAAGGCCTGCTGTGCCAGCAGGCGCTGATTGAGGGCCAGGAGCAGGGTTACGGTGTGGGTGGCCACCTCCTCCGTGCAGTAACCGGGCACGTGGGTCACCCAGATCCCGCGCCGCGCGGCGGCCTCCAGGTCCAGGCCGTCAAAGCCGGTGGCCACAAAGGTCACGATCCGGGCCCGCGGGATGGCGTCCAGAAAATCGGCCGGGAAGGCCTGCGGGGTCACGATGACGGCCTCCGCGGCGGCCAACAGCGCCGGGGCCTCCGCCGCGCCGAGCGCGCGGACGACGCGCACCTCCGCCCCGGCCAGGGCCGGCAGTTGGTCCGGGATCACCAGCGTCTCGTCGCCGACGATGACGACCCGGCGGGTCATGGCTGGGGGCGCGGCTCCACGGCCGGCGGCGCGGGATAGCGCGCGCGGCGTTCCAGGTCATTCAGATCCAGGTGGTTGCGCATGTACTGCTGGGAGGCGTCCTGGCCGGGCTGGAAGTCCCAGGCCGCCAGGCGGCCGGCGCGCAGGGCCTGGTCCACCAGGCGGCGGCGGCGCTGGCTGGCGATGACGGCGGCGCGCAGGGCCGGCGGATCCCACTTGGCCTCCGCTTCGGAGCGGAAGGCGGCCGTCAGCGCGGCGGCGGCCGGCTCCCCGGCCAGGTTGTGCAGCTCCAGCGGGTCGGCGGCCAGGTCGAAGAGCATTTCCACGTCCGGCGCGCCGACGATGTACTTGTGGCGATCGCGGCGGATCATGAGCACCGGGCCGGCCGCGCCCTCCCCCAGGTACTCGCCGTAGGCGGTCGCCTGATCCTCGGCCGCGCCGCGCAGCGCCGGCACCAGGCTGCGGCCGGCCACCGGGGCGGCCAGGCTGGCCGGGTCGCCGCCGGCCAACTCCACCAGGGTTGGCAGGAGATCCACCAGCGAGGCCGGCGCCGCCACGCGCCGCGCCGCGAACTGGCGCGGGTAGTGGACGAGCAGGGGCACGCGCATCGACCACTCGAAGAACGTCATCTTGTACCACAGGCCGCGCTCGCCCAATTGATCGCCGTGGTCCGAGAGGAAGATGACGATGGTGTTCTCGCGCTGGCCGATGGCCGCCAGGGTCTGCAGGAGCTGGCCGAGCTTGTCGTCCACGTAGCTGAGCGCGCCGTAATAGGCGTGGCGCGCGCGGCGGACGTGCTCGGGGGTGACCGCATACTCGTCCAGGGCGCACATGCGGTGGACGCGCTGGCTGTGCGCGTCCAACTGCTCAAATGGCAGGGCCGGCACGGCCGGCGCGTCGATGGCGGCGTGGTCGTAGCGGTCCCAGTACGCGCGCGGGATGGCGTACGGATCATGCGGGTGCGTGAACGAGGCCACCAGAAAGAAGGGCCGGCCGTCGCCGGAGCGCACCCAGTCATACAGGTGCCGGTTGGCGTGGAAGGCCACCTCCTCGTCGAAATCAATCTGATTGGAGGTGACGCACGGGCCGGCCTGGACCACGCTCAGCAGGTTGTGATACCAGGAGAGGCGTTCATCCGGGCGCTCCCAATCCGGCGTCCAGCCGAAATCGGCCGGATAGATGTCGGTGGTCAGGCGCTCTTCAAAGCCGTGCAGCTGGTCCGGCCCCATGAAATGCATCTTGCCGGCCAGCGTGGTGCGGTAGCCGAGCGCGCGCAGATAATGGGCGAAGGTGGGCACATCGGAGCGAAACTCGGCGGCGTTGTCGTAGGCGCCGATTTGCGAGGGCAGGCAGCCGGTCAGCAGCGCGGCGCGCGAGGGCGCGCACAGCGGGCTGTTGCAGTAGGCGGACTCGAACACCACACCGTCGCGCGCCAGCGCGGCCAGGTGCGGGGTCTGGGCCACGCGATGGCCGTAGACGGGCAGGGCCGGCGCAGCGATCTGG